>NZ_JBBBEM010000006.1:0-48202 GCF_037154035.1 Kineococcus sp. G2
GGGTGCTGCAGCACCCCACCACCCAGCGACACGGCAGCGCAGAAGGTCGCTGGGGGACGGCCCGGTCAAACGGCACAACGGAACGGACACGCGGCGGTCTCAAGCGGTTGTTGCAACGAGGGGACTGCCCCGAGTTCGGTTGACTCGCTGACCTGCCCCACTCGTTGGCTACTTCGCGCTCTGTGAAGATCGAGCTCTCCCTGAGAGGCTTCGATCATGCCCAGACCTTTCCTCGCTGAGTTCCGCGCCCGGGCCGTGGCCTTGGTGCGGGCCAGCAGGCCAGTCACGACCGCGGCCACTGAGCTCTTCTCGGTAGCGGCGGGGTCTGCTGCACTGATCGGTTGTCACCGATCAGTGCAGCAGACCCGGCCCTCGACACCACCACCGCCCTGAAGGCGTAGTCCCCACCGCGGCGCTTCACGCGACCGCAGTTGCACCACTCCGCGGGACGTCATCCGTTCCGGGGCGGTCCGCACCCATCGGAGAGGACTCGTGAAGATCGCGCGCGCGACGGCGGTCCCGCGCCGAAAGCTGCCAAGGTCGGAACCCTGGCGTCCCGGCTCGGGATGCGACCGGACCCGGAGGTCAGCCGTGTCGTTCACGATGCTCGCGTTCCTGCTCACCGTGCTCGCCGCCGTCACGGCGTTCGTGCTCGTCCGCCCGCGCCGCGGCGTGCCGTCCGCGACGCTTGCCGCGGCGGCCTGCGTGGCGCTCGGGGCGGCGGGCGCGTTCGCCGTCGTGGCGGGTATCACCGGCGGGGTGGGCTGAGCAGCGCTGGCACCACGCGCCGGCGTCAGCCGGCCAGGACAACGCGGTTGTGGACCGTTTGCTTCGCCGCGTGGAGGCGCGCGTCCGCCGCCGCGAGGGCCGCGGGCAGTCCCACGTCGAGCCAGCGCCGGATTCGGGTGCCAGCCAGGGGATCGCGCACCGCCTCATCCGCCGGACGTAGCCGCAGTTCCTCGTCAAGGCGCGACTGCTCGGTGAGGCGGGCGCTGGTTTCCGCCAGTTCCGCCTGCTGCCCGACCAGCTCCGAGACGTCTCGCAGGACCACCGTCCGCCCTAGCACTGCAACGGCACTTGTGGTGGTGTGTGTCCGCGTCGCCGATAGTGACAGGTGCGGGCTCGGTGCTGTCGTCTGCACCGTCAGGCGGACCAGTTCCAGGTGTGCTCGGCGGTGCGACAGGCGGTGAGAACAAGCTCTGCCAGGAGACGGCGGACCTGGGGCAACGTGTACGCGATCATGCCGTCACCAGCGGAACTGGCTCCCCCCTTGCGATGTCGGTCTCCACGACCTGGGCCCGACTGGCGGCCAGCCAGGCGAGGGTGAGCATGGAGAGGGTGGTGTGGGCGTACCAGGCCCGGTGGTCGCGGACCTGGTAGTGGTCCAGGCCGGCTTCGTTCTTGGCCTGCTGGAAGCGCTCCTCGGTGTTCCAGCGGGTGCCGGCGACGCGGTCGAGGTCGGCCAGGCTGGTCTGGCGGGGGACGTAGCAGATGTAGCAGGCGATCTCTCCGGTGCTGATCCAGCGCCTGGCCAGGAGCCAGTGGCCACGCCCTGTTCGCCAGGCGGTGCGGACCGGGATCCGGGCCCAGTCGTGGATCCGCTCGCCGTGGGCGCCAGATCCAGCGGAGTAGCGCCGCCACGCCCGCGCGGGCAGCGCGGCGACCAGTTCTGCGGCACGGGCCTGGCGGGCGTCGGTGGTGATGAGGGCGTCACTGCTCTCGCAGGCCAGCACATGTGCCGCATCCCGGCCTTCCAGCCGCACCCGCAGGTAGGCCGCCTGGCCGTAGGCCTCGTCGGCGGTGACCCGGGCGAACGGCGCGCCCGCATCCAGAGCCCGGGCGAGCATGGCGATAGCCTGCTGCGGCTTCGTGGCGAACTCCCCCTCGTCACCGATCCCGCCCCCCCGGCAGCGGTCGCGGTCATCCGTCCAGGACCGCGGCAGGTAGAGCTCCCGGTCGATGAGGGCGTGTCCCTGCGCCGAGGCGTACGCCAGGAACGTCCCGAGCTGGCAGTTCTCGGTGCGCCCGGCGGTGCCGGAGCACTGCCGCTGCACCCCGGCGGAGCGGGTGCCCTTCTTCAAGAACCCAGTCTCGTCCACGATCAACACCCCGTCACAGGAGCCGGGGTGCTCCACGACGTAGCTCCGGGCGTCATCACGCACCCCGTCGACGTCCCAGTCCGCCCGCCGCAGCAGCCGCTGCATCCCATCCGGAGACACCTCGCCGGCCTGCTCGGCCAGCATCCAGCCGTTCTTGCGCTCCAAGCCCGCCGCCAGTCCCGCCACGTAGTCCCGCGCCCGCGGCTCCGCCCGCCCGAATCGAGGCGCGATCCGCCCATGCACCCGATCAAGCTCGGCCAGAGCAGCATCCACCACGAACAGCATCACCTATTGCAAGTGCCGTTGCAGTACGAGAGCCTCCAGGACGCAGCGCAGCTCATGACCTCCCCACATCTCGGAGGCATGTTCGCCGACGAAGGTGGCGGTCCCGGAGCCGAAGTAGTCGCTGGTGCCGGCCGCCCCGCTCATGTCGAGGTCACCGGTCTCATCGGCGCACACCCGCACGTCGCCCAACGCCCCTCGTCGTCGAGCGGGGCGAGGCTGGGCCCGGCTAACACCGCTGGTCTGCTGCTCCTCAACGGATATCACGCCTGCGGCGGCAGAGGATCGGGAGCATGCGCGTGAACGACGAAGCGCCCCGCCCTCCTGGTGAAGAGCGGGGCGCTGTCGTGTGGGCTCACATGGGCAGGTCGATGTCCACTGCCTGCGTGGAGGTCGCCAGGACCCGCTGGGTGCCGGGCTCGACGCGCTGGGTGTCCAGTCGCTTGACGTGCAGGCGCGTCCAGTCGGGCCAGGAACCCGCCGGGCAGGAGAAGTACATGGCGTCCTGCCGGTACTTCTTGATCGCCGCCAGGTCGATGGGGTTCGACGTCACGCGCAGCACGGTGCTCGAGCCGGGGACCGTCGCCTCGCCGGAGCCGGCGAACGGTGCGCTGATGCCGTAGGGGCCACCACCTGCGGACATCTGCCCGAGAGCCCGCTCGGTGCCGACGAGGAGAGCGTCGCGGTGGTGGTCGGTGTAGCAGCCGCCGTAGGCCTCGCCGGTGATGAAGTTGGTCACGCCGGTGGTGGCGGGCATGGCGGGGGCGTAGACGGTGGCGGTGCCGTCGCCGTTGAGGCGGGCGGACAGGCCCGCGGTCTTGACGGCGGCGGTCTTGGTGTTGTTGCCGTCGTTGCTCTCGCGGATGCGCTTGGCGTCGTCGACGTAGGCGGTGACGGTGGCGTTGGCCGCAGCCCAGGTGGCGCTGCCGGTGGGGCCGCTGTTGGCGGTGACGGTGACGGACTGCCCCGGCGCGACGGACTGGGTGTGGGTGTCGGACCAGGTGACGGTGCGTCCGCCGACACCGAAGCCGACGCCGTGGACGGCGCCCTCGGGCGTGGCGGCGTTGCCCTGGTTCTTGATGGTCGCCCACAGCAGCAGCGGCTGTCCCGTGACCGGCGAAGGGGCTCCCCAGCCCATCGCGGTCACGGTGAGGTCTGGTGCGGGCGTCGCGGCCTGCGACGGGCCCGTGAGCGTGAGCGTGCCGAGCAGTGCGCCGCCGACGATGGCGGCGCTGACCTTCCTGTTCACGATGGTCTCCCCATGCTTCCCCGTGGGCGGGATGCCCACAGGGGACGCACAGGGTAGGGGTTCCCCCACACGGCGGTATGCCCCTCGGCCGGGGGGCATGGAGGAAGGCCTCCTGCGGGTGCGGGAGGGGCCGGCAGCTCAGGCGGCGGGTGCGCCGGGGGGTGACGCTCAGCACCGGCCGCACCGGGACCGCGTCGACCTCGAGCGCGGCGTGGTCCAGGTCGCCGAGGTCCTCGACGGCCTGACCCGCACGATCAAGCCCTACCGGAAGTCGAGGAGCACCCGGGACGTGCCGTTGCCGGCGTCCGTGCGCGAGGTCCTGCCGCCCCCGCCCCTGCCGGCCCAGCGCGGCACCTGCGGGCCGGCCAGCCGCTCGAGCGCATCCGCCAGCTGCTGGGGCGCACGCCCACCACGACGACCGAGCGGTACGCGCACCTGGTCGAGGGGCGGCACGACGACGTGGTCGGCGTGCCGGACGGGCTGGTGCCGGCTTGAGCGGGTGGCGCGGACGTGGCGCGCGGGGCGGTGTCGCTGGCGGGCCCCAGCGGTGATGCGCTGGGGGAGCGGGCGCCCCCGGCAGGATTCGAACCTGCGACCGTCGGATTAGAAGTCCGGTGCTCTGTCCGCTGAGCTACGAGGGCCCGGGCCCGCGGCGGGCCCGGGGGCACCCTACCGAGGCCGGGGCGCGCCCGCTGCCGTCTCGACTAGCCTGGGGGCGTGCCGGAATTCATCTACGTCATGTCGAAGGCGCGCAAGGCGCACGGGGACAAGGTCATCTTGGACGACGTCTCCCTCTCCTTCTACCCGGGGGCCAAGATCGGGGTGGTGGGCCCCAACGGCGCCGGCAAGTCGAGCGTCCTGAAGATCATGGCCGGGCTGGACCAGCCGTCCAACGGTGAGGCGCGCCTGGCGCCCGGCTTCAGCGTCGGCATGCTCATGCAGGAGCCGCCGCTGGACGAGTCCAAGACGGTCCTGGAGAACGTCCAGGACGGCCTGGGCGACCTCAAGAAGAAGATGGACCGCTACAACGAGATCACGGCGTCCTTCGAGGACCCGAACGCCGACTACGACGCCCTGATGGAGGAGATGGGGCGGCTGCAGGAGGACCTGGACCACGCCAACGCGTGGGACATGGACTCCCAGCTCGAGCAGGCGATGGACGCGCTGCGCTGCCCTCCGGGCGACGAGCAGGTCACCCACCTCTCCGGCGGCGAGAAGCGCCGCGTGGCGCTGTGCAAGCTGCTGCTGGAGGCCCCCGACCTGCTGCTGCTGGACGAGCCCACCAACCACCTGGACGCCGAGTCGGTGACGTGGCTGGAGCAGCACCTGGCGAAGTACCCCGGCGCCGTCCTGGCCGTCACCCACGACCGCTACTTCCTGGACAACGTCGCCCAGTGGATCCTCGAGCTGGACCGCGGTCGCGCCTACCCCTACGAGGGCAACTACTCCACGTACCTGGAGAAGAAGGCCGCCCGCCTGGACGTGCAGGGCAAGAAGGACGCCAAGCTGCAGAAGCGGCTGAAGGACGAGCTGGAGTGGGTCCGCTCCAACGCCAAGGGCCGCCAGACGAAGTCCAAGGCGCGCCTGGCCCGCTACGAGGAGATGGCCGCCGAGGCCGAGCGCACCCGCAAGCTCGACTTCGAGGAGATCCAGATCCCGGCCGGCCCGCGCCTGGGCTCGGTCGTCATCGAGGCCAAGGACCTCAAGAAGGGCTTCGGCGAGCGCACCCTCATCGACGGGCTGTCGTTCTCGTTGCCGCGCAACGGGATCGTCGGCGTCATCGGCCCCAACGGCGTCGGCAAGACCACGCTGTTCAAGACGATCGTCGGCCTGGAGCCCCTCGACGGCGGCGACCTGAAGATCGGTGACACCGTCAAGCTGTCCTACGTGGACCAGTCCCGCGGCGGCCTGGACCCGAAGAAGACGCTGTGGGAGGTCGTCTCGGACGGCCTGGACTTCATCCAGGTCGGCAACCAGGAGATGCCCTCGCGCGCCTACGTCTCCGCGTTCGGGTTCAAGGGCCCGGACCAGCAGAAGCCGGCGGGCGTGCTGTCCGGCGGTGAGCGCAACCGCCTGAACCTGGCGCTGACGCTCAAGGAGGGCGGCAACGTCCTGCTGCTGGACGAGCCCACCAACGACCTGGACGTGGAGACCCTCGGGTCGCTGGAGAACGCCCTGCTGGAGTTCCCCGGCTGCGCCGTGGTCGTCAGCCACGACCGCTGGTTCCTCGACCGCGTCGCCACCCACATCCTCGCCTACGAGGGCACCGAGGAGAACCCGGCGAACTGGTACTGGTTCGAGGGCAACTTCGCCGGCTACGAGGCCAACAAGATCGAGCGCCTCGGCCCCGACGCGGCCCGCCCGCACCGGGTGACCTACCGCAAGCTCACGCGCGACTGACGCGCCCGTGACGGGGCCCGCGCCACCACCCGGTGGTGCGGGCCCCGTCGCGTCCGGCGGGTGCCGGCGCCGTCTGCTGCCGCGCGTGGCGGCTCACGACGCGATCGGCCCAGGCGGCCGCGGCCGCGACCCGTCGCCGCCCGCAGCAGTGCCGCGGGGTGCACGGCGGGTGGTGCCGGTGGTGCCGGTGGTGCTGCAGGACGTGCATCGCGGTGACCATGAACCAGCCCTCCTCATGAGCCTCGTCGCTCTGTGATGCACGTCACATCATCCTCCGGTCGCCGCACCCGTGCCACCGGGCGCGACCGCCCGCCGGCCCTCACGGCAGCCGCAGCATCCCCTCCTGCGCCACCGAGGCCACCAGCCGCCGCTGCCGGTCGTACACGCGCGCCGTGGACAGCCCCCGCGCTCCGCCCGCGTTCGGGCTCTGCGCCACGTACAGGAACCACTCGTCGGCGCGCGCCGGCCGGTGCCACCACATCGCGTGGTCCAGGCTCGCCACGCTCAGCCCGGGGGTGGCCCACACCAGCCCGTGCCGGCGCAGCACCGGCTCCAGCACGGTGAAGTCCGAGGCGTACGCCAGCGCCGCCCGGTGGACCACCTCGTCGTCCGGCAGGGTCCCGTCCAGGCGCATCCACACCGCCTGCTGCGCGGTGCGCTCCTCGCCGGGGCGCAGGTAGATCGCCGGCTCCACGTGCCGCACGTCCGTCAGCCGCCCGCGGCCCAGCTGCCGGGCCGCCGGGTGGTCCACGGCGTCCAGCAGTTCCAGGTCGCTCGTCAGCTCCTCCGGCTCGGGCACGTCCGGTGCCGGCTCGGCGTGCTCCAGCCCCTCCGCCGGCGACTGGAAGGAGGCGATGCCCGACAGGATCGCCACGCCGTTCTGCAGGGCCTGCACCCGCCGCGCCGAGAACGAGCGGCCGTCGCGCAGCCGCTCCACCGCGAAGTGCACCGGCACGTCCGGGTCACCCGGCCGCAGGAAGTAGGCGTGCAGCGAGTGCACCGGCCGGTCCGCCGGCACCGTGCGCGAGGCCGCCACCGTCGCCTGCCCCAGCACCTGCCCGCCGAACAGCCGGGGCCGCCAGCCCGGCAGGTTCGGCGCGGTGAACACGTCGGCGGCGTCGGGGACCGGCCGGACGTCCAGGACGGGCAGCAGGGGGCTGGGCTCGCTCACGCCCGGAGGCTACCCAGCCGGGCCCCGCCCCCGTGCCGGTGCGTGCCCGCGGCGATAGCGTCGCGACCGTGCTCGCCGCCCGCGCCGTCCGCAGCTCGCCCGACGACCCGCTGTCCGCGCTGGAGGTCGCCGACCGCCCCGCCGCCGAGCCGCCCGCCGGGTGGGTGCGGGTCGCGGTGCGCGCCGCCGCCCTGAACCGGCACGACCTGTGGAGCCTGCGCGGGGTGGGCCTGCCCGCCGAGCGGCTGCCGATGGTCCTCGGCTGCGACGCCGCCGGCACCACCGACGACGGCACCGAGGTCGTCGTGCACGCCGTCGTCTCCGGCGACGACTTCCGCGGCGACGAGACCCTCGACCCGCGCCGCACCCTGCTCTCCGAGCTGCACCCCGGAACCCTCGCCGAGCACGTGTGGGTGCCGCCGCGCAACCTGCTGCCCAAACCCGCCGGGTGGTCCTTCGAGCGGGCAGCCTCCCTGGGCACCGCGTGGCTGACCGCCTACCGGATGCTCTTCACCCAGGCGCGTGCCGTGCCCGGGCAGACGGTCCTCGTGCAGGGCGCCGCCGGCGGGGTGTCCAACGCGCTGATCTCCCTGGGCGCGGCCGCGGGGCTGCGGGTGTGGGTGACCGGCCGCAGCGAGGAGCGCCGGGCGAGGGCGGCCGCGTGGGGCGCGGCCGCCACGTTCGCCGCGGGGGAGCGGCTGCCCGAGCGCGTCGACGCCGTGTTCGAGACGGTCGGGCGGGCGACGTGGAAGCACTCCGTGCAGTCGCTGCGACCGGGCGGCACGCTCGTCGTCTCCGGCGCCACCACCGGCGGCGACCCGGCGGCGATGCTGGAGAACGTGTTCTTCCGCCAGCTGCGCGTGCTGGGTTCCACGATGGGCACCCGTGACGAGTTCGAGCGGCTGCTGCGGTTCTGCGAGCTGGCGGGTCTGGAACCCGAGGTCGACTCGGTGCACTCCCTCGCCGGAGCCCGGGAGGCGTTCGCGCGCCTGGAGTCCGGCGAGGCCGTCGGCAAGGTCGTCGTCACGGTGTGACGCCGGGCGCCCCCCGCCGCGCCCCCCGCCGCGCCAGCCGTCGCGCGATCGCCGCCCGGTCCTCGGCGGGGAACTCCGGGACGTCCAGCAGGCGCGGCAGCAGGACGGGTTCCGTCGTCAGCGCGGCGAACGACTCGCCGATCGTGACGCCGTGCCCGGGGCGCTCGCGCACGCGCACGGGATCCCCGGCGCGCACCTCGCCCGCCCGCAGCACCCGCAGGTAGGCACCCGGGACGCGGGCGGCGGTGAACCGCGACAGCCAGCGCTCCTCGCCCATCCGCACCGCGAACGTCACGCACGGGATGCGCGGGCAGCTCACCTGCAGCACGGCCGAGCCCACCTCCCACACCTCCCCGAGGACGGCCCCGGTGACGTCCACCCCGGCGGTCGTCAGGTTCTCCCCGAACACCCCGCCCGGCAGCGACCGGCCCAGCTCCGCCTCCCAGCGGTCCAGGTCCTCGCGGGCGTACGCGTGCACCGCCTGGTCGTCGCCGCCGTGGTTCGCGGTGTCGCTGACGTGGTCGCCGGCCAGGCCGCTGCCGCCCACGCCCTTCGGTCCCGGCGCCCGCACGGCCACCGGGCCGTCCACCGGGCGCTTGTCGATGCCGCTCGTGCCGCCCTTGGCCGCGATCGGGCGCTCCGCGCCGACGTTGACGGACAGGACCCGCCCGCTCTGCTCCCGCACCCCGCGGACCCTAGGGCCGCCCGCACCGCCCCGTCGCGCCCTTTCCCGGCGGCCCCCTCCGTGATCTCGCACGGGTGAGAGCTCACCCGTGCGAGATCACGGAGGGGGCCGGGGGCTCGGGGGCGCATGGGCCCGGTGGGAGCGGGTACCGCACAGCAGGCGGGCGCGGACGCGCCTGCGCTCGAGCAGAGGGAGGAACACGTGGTGGACCACTCACGCGCACCGGTGCTGGAGGCCCTGGCCGCCTTCCAGGAGCGGGGGGACGTCGTCTACGGCCCGCCCGGCCACAAGCAGGGCCGCGGCGCCGACCCGCGCCTGGTCGAGCTGATCGGGCAGGGCGTCTTCACCTCCGACGTGCTGACCCTCAACGGCCTCGACGACCGTCGCGAGTCGCAGGGCGTGGTCTCCCAGGCCGAGGACCTCATGGCCGACGCCGTCGGTGCGCAGAAGGCGTTCTTCTCCACCTGCGGCAGCTCCCTGTCCGTCAAGGCTGCGATGATCTCGGTGGCCGGGCCGGGGGAGAAGCTGCTGGTCTCCCGCAACGCGCACAAGTCCGTCGTCGCCGGCGTCATCGTCTCCGGGATCCAGCCCGTGTGGGTGCACCCGCACTTCGACGAGCACCTGCACCTGGCGCACCCGCCGGAGCCCGCCGACGTGCGTCGCGCCCTGGAGGAGAACCCGGACGCGAAGGGGATGCTGCTGATCTCCCCGACCGACTGGGGCACCTGCGCCGACATCGCCGGTGTCGCCGAGGTGTGCCACGAGTTCGGCGTCCCGCTCATCGTCGACGAGGCGTGGGGCGCGCACCTGCCGTTCCACCCGGACCTGCCCGAGTGGGGGATGAACGCCGGCGCCGACGTCGTCGTCACCAGCGTCCACAAGATGGGCGGCGCGATCGAGCAGAGCTCCGTCTTCCACCTGCAGGGCGACCTGGTGGACCCGCAGGTGCTCAAGGAGCGCGAGGACCTGCTGGGCACCACCAGTTCCTCCGCGCTGGTGTACCTCACGCTCGACGGCTGGCGCCGGCAGATGGCCGAGCAGGGCCGCGACCTCCTCGGCACCGCCCTGCAGCGCGCCGAGCGCGTGCGCGCCGCCGTCGACGGCCTCGACGGGCTCGACCTCATGGGGCGGGAGGTGGTCCGCCCGCAGGGCGCGTTCGACCTCGACCCCCTCGCCCTGACGATCGACGTGCGGCCCCTCGGCATCAGCGGGTACCAGGCCGGGGACTGGCTGCGCGCCGCCTGCCACGTCGACGTCGGTTCCGCCGACGCCTGCCGCATCGGGGTGCGCCTCACCCACGCCGACGACGACGAGACCGAGCAGCGCCTCGTGGACGCCCTGCAGCGCCTGTCCGCCGCCGCCCGGGGCGGGGAGATCGAGCAGCAGCCGGCCGCCGACCTGCCCACGCCCGCCGGTCTGGAGCTGCGCAACGCGATGACCCCGCGCGAGGCGTTCTTCGGGCGGGTGGAGCAGGTCCCGATCCAGGACGCCGTCGGCCGCGTCGTCGCGGAGATGGCCTCGCCCTACCCGCCCGGTGTCCCCGTCCTCGCCCCCGGTGAGGTCGTCTCCCAGGAGGTCGTCGACTACCTCACCAGCGGTGTCGCCGCCGGGATGCTCGTGCCCGACGCGGCCGACCCGTCGATGAAGACGCTGCGCGTGGTCGCCGAGTGAGCGCCGAGGAGGCCGAGGAGCTGCTGCGCGAGGTCGTCGGCTTCCTCGTCACCCTCGTCGAGGCGTGCGGGGCGATCGTCATCGCCGTCGGCGCCGTGTGGGCCTTCATCCGCTTCGTCCTCGTGGCGGTGCGCGGCGGCGGCGCGCGGCGGTTCGTGCCCGTGCGCCTCACCCTGGGCCGGTTCCTCGCGCTGGGCCTGGAGTTCCAGCTCGCCAGCGACGTGCTGCGCACCGCCGTGGCGCCCAGCTTCGAGGAACTCGCCAAGCTCGCCGTGGTGGCCGCCATCCGGACCGCCCTGAACTACTTCCTGTCCAAGGAGATCGCCGAGGAGCGGCGGCAGGTCGCCGAGGAGCGCGAGCACGCCGGGCACGGCGACCCGCCCACGGCCACGGCGGTGCCGGAGCGCGGGCGGTGAACTGGCCGCCCGGGGAACTGCCGGAACTGCTGTCCCTGGGGCTGGCGGGGGCGGCGCTGGTCGCGGCGGCCGCGGTGCTGCTGCGCACCCGCCGCCCCGCGCTCGCCCTCGGCGTCGGGCTGGACCTGCTGCTGGCCGCCGGCCTGCTGCGCCTGAGCGCCGACCAGACGTGGCGGCAGCTGGCCACCGCCGCCGCCGTGGTGGCCCTGCGCCACCTGATCGGCCGGGGCCTGCGGATCGGGGGCGCCGCCTGGCGCGGACCCCGGCCGGCGGCCGACGGGCCCCGCGACACCGGCCGCTGACGGCGCCGGCACCGGCGGCGGCCGGTACGGTGCGGGCGACGGGGGAGGACACGTGGACGCCGCTGCGCTGGACGCGCTCATCGCCGAGCTGAGCGACGTGGGTGACCCGCCCGCCGACGCCCTCGTCGACGAGCTCACCGCGCACCCGCAGCAACGTCGCCTGCTGGAGCGGGGGCTGCGCGAGGGGAGCGAGGCGCTGGGGGAGCTGCCCGGTGCGCCGGCCCTCACCGCGTTCCTCGCGGAGCTGGAGGCCCTCACCGCCGCCGCACCCGACGACCTGCTCGACACCGCGTCCCTGCCGCACTTCACGATCAGCACCCCCGAGCACGTCCTCGACCTCGGTGCCGCGGCCCTCATCCACTCCTACGCACCGCCGCGCACGGCCGCGGTCCTCGTCGGCACGGGTGCGCTCACCGGCCGGGCCCTGGAACGGGTGACGGAGACCGGGCGCTGGAACGCGGCGGCCCTGGTGCCCGGCTGGCTGCGTCGCGGTGAACCCGGCTACGTCGCCACCGCGCAGGTGCGGCTCGTCCACGCCCGGGTGCGCCGTTCGGTGCACCGCTCGGCCGGCGGCGCCGGTCCCGTGCCGCTGCACCAGGTGGACCTGGCGCGCACCTGGCTGGACTTCACCCTCGTGACTATGCGCGCCGACACCGCCCTCGGCCTGGACCTCACCGACGCCGAGCAGGCGTCGCTGTACCGGTACTGGCGGCACCTGGGACGGCTGCTGGGCATCGACCCCCGGCTGCTGGCGGGCGCCGTCGACCGCGCCGGCGCGGAACTGCTCGCCGAGCGCATCGGCGCCGTCACCGGCCCGCCCGGCGAGGACTCCCGGCGTCTGGCCCGCGCCGGGCTGGAGGTGCTGGCGACCGCGCTGGCGGACCTCACCCCCCTGCCCGGACGCGTCACCGGGCCCCTCGTGGACGCCGCCTGCCGCCGGATGCTCGGGGACCGGCTGGCCGACGCGCTGGGCGTCCCGCGCTCGACGGCGGCCGCGGCGGCGCTGCGCCCCGTCGTCGTCCTCACCCGGCTGCGCCGGCGCCTGCTGCGGCGCAACCCGGTCGCCTGGGACCGGGCCGTGCGCGCCAACGTGGCGGCGAGCCGGGCCTTCGCGCTGGACGGCGGCCCGGCGGGGTTCGCGCGCTGAGGCGTCCCACGGGTGCGGTCGCCGCGTCGTGCCCGCCCGCCGCCGGGCCGCCGTCACGGGGTCACGGCTTGCTGGTGATCGACCAGTAGTGGTCGTCGGCCTTGGAGTCGGTGCAGGTGTACAGGGTCAACCGTGCTCCGCTGCCGGCTCCGTAGCCCGCGACGTCCAGGCACTTGCGGCTCTTGGAGTTCACGATCCAGACCCCCGTCCTGCCGTCGGAGGCGGTGCGAACCACGGTGTACCAGCGCTGGTTGTCCTTGCTCGAGTCCCCCGCGCACCGGTACTCGCTGACGAGCGCCCCGTTGGGGTTGTCGCCGACGCCCGGAACGTCGAGGCACAGGCCGTCCTTGGCGTTCCTGATCACGTACTGGTTGTAGGACGGTGCTCCCGCGTACGGGGAGAAGGTGCCCCTGGGCAGGAAGGTCCAACGCTGGTTGTCGGCGGTCGTGAAGTTGCACCGGAACTGCGTGACCGGAGCCCCCGCGTAACCGGCGCCGTAGCCCGGGACGTCCACGCACAGCCCTGACTTCTTGTTCTTGATCGCGTACGTCCCGTCGAGCCCTGCTGCTGCCGCCGGTGCCTGCACGGCGACCGCTCCCGTGAGAGCCACCGCAGCCGCTACCGCGGACACCACCCTCACACGTCCGAACCTGCTCATCGCGCGCCTCCTCGTCGTGGCTGTGAAGCACGAGCGTGGTCGAGGGTGACCACCCGACCCGTACCGCACACCGGTTCGTCCCGGTGCGCTCTTCCTACGCGATGCGCGGCCGACGCGGGCCGCCGGTACGCACCAGTACGCATGTCTGCTCGAACTGCTGCGCCCCGTGGCTGCACGTGCTATTGCAGGACCATGCTGTCCGGGGCGCGGTGGCGCCTGCTGCACGCACTGGGGATGGATCTCCTCGAGATCGAGGACCCGGTCACCCAGCTCCGAGCCGGGCTGACCAGCCTGCTGCGGTTGGTGCCGGGCGACGTGGCTGCCGAGGTGGTGGTCGACGTGGCGGGGGGAGGGTCCCGGGTCACCGAGGTACCGGAACTGCTCGTGCCGATGTCACGGTCGGACGGGCAGAAGATCCTGCTCACCAGCCCAGCGGTGCCTCACCTCCTCCGCCACGGCGACCTACCCGCCAGTCGCGTCGAGGAGCTCTGCACACCGGAGGACTGGGCGCGCAACCCCATGCGCCGGCTCCTGCTCGAACCGCACCGCGTGCCGCACGCCGCGCTCACCGCCAGCCTCCGCCGCGGAAGGATCCTCGGCTGGGGCGTCAACCGCAGCCGACCGTTCGCAGACTCCGAGCTGGAGCTGATGCGGTCCTTCGAACCCTTCCTGCGACGAGCCGCGCACGACCGTGCCAGGGCCTCCCTGATCGACGCCCTGCAGCGTGCCGTGGCTGACGGCGCAGGGCTCCTGATCTTCGAAGGGCCTCATGCCGTCCACGTCGACACCCGGGCCGCCGAGCTGCTGGAGCTGCACGACGTACGCGCTGAGGAAGTGCTGGGGATCGCCCAGCGGTCCCTCGACACGGCCGGGCGCCCAGGGGCCCTGCCGACACGGGCGGGTACCTTGCGGCTCCAACGGCGGCCAGCAGCCCCGGGGGCCACGGCCGTGACCCTCATCGATGTGAGCACCGATGCGGCGCAGTCCCTGCTGTCCCCACGTCAGCACCTCGTGCTCTGCCACCTCTCCCACGGGCTCACGGCCTCGGCGATCGCTCGGCAGCTCGGCGTCAGTGTCCGCACCGTCCAGAAGCACCTGGAGAACGTCTACCGCGCTCTGGAGGTCGGCGATCGCCTGAACGCCGTCCTGCGAGGGCGTGAGCTGGGGTTGCTGCCGGTCCTCCCCGATTGCCGCGTCCTCGCCGCCGAGCGGTGAAGGAGCGGTGCAGGCACCCGGGCAGCGGCGGTGCCGCGGTGGCCGAGCCCGTGCGGGCCCGGCCACCTGATCCCCGCCTCAGCGGAACGCGAACCAGGCTGCGGTGTCGGTGGGAACCGCACCGCCGTCGAGGTCGCCGCTGGTCAGCAGCGTCCGCGCCCCCGCCGGCGGCGTGACCGGCTGCCCCGACAGGTTCAGGACCACCAGCACGTCACCGGTCCGGAACGCCAGCACGTCCCCGCCGGTCAGCTCCTCGTCCCACGCCAGGGAACCGCGCCCCAGCGCGCGCTCGCGGCGCACCGCCAGCGCCTGCCGGTACAGCTCCAGCGTCGAGCCGGCCACCCCCGTCTGCGCCGCCACCGACAGCTGCGCCCACTCCGGCGGCTGCGGCAGCCACGACGCGGTCCCCGGCCCGAACCCGTACGACGGCGCCTCGCCCTCCCACGGGATCGGCACGCGGCAACCGTCGCGGCCGCGGTCCTCGCCGCCCGTGCGCGCGAACGACGGGTCCTGGCGGACCTCCGCCGGCAGGGTCGTCACCTCCGGAAGGCCCAGTTCCTCGCCCTGGTAGACGTACGCCCCGCCCGGCAGCGCCAGCATGAACAGCGTCGCCGCGCGCGCCCGGCGCAGCCCCAGCTCCGCGTCCGGCTGCGGGTCGTCCGGGCCCACGCCGGAGGTGGGTTCCTGACCGGCCGGGTAGCCCAGGCGGCTCGCGTGGCGCACCACGTCGTGGTTCGACAGGACCCACGTGGCCGGCGCACCGACGACCTCGTGCGCCTGCAGCGTGGCGTCGATGACCTGCTTGAGCTCCCCGGCCCGCCACGGCGCGCGCAGGTAGTCGAAGTTGAACGCCTGGTGCATCTCGTCGCCGCGCACGTAGCGCGCCAGCCGCTCCGGCGGGGTCACCCACGCCTCGGCGACCAGGATGCGCTCGCCGTCGTAGGAGTCCAGCACGCGCCGCCACTCGCGGTAGATCTCGTGCACGCCCTCCTGGTCCCACATCGGCGGGCGTTCCCCCGAGGCGGCGGAGCCGTTGAGCAGCTCCTGGTCGTGGTCCCACTCGGGCAGGCCCTCGGCCTTGACGAGCCCGTGCGCCACGTCCACGCGGAAACCGTCGACGCCGCGGTCCAGCCAGAACCGCAGGACGTCCTCGAACTCGGCGTGGACCTCGGGGTTCGACCAGTCCAGGTCCGGCTGGCTGGAGTCGAACAGGTGCAGGTACCACTGCCCCGGGCTGCCGTCCGCTCCCGTCGTGCGCGTCCACGCCGAGCCGCCGAACACCGAGCGCCACGAGTTCGGCGGCAGCTCGCCGGACGGACCGCGCCCGTTCCGGAACACGTACCGGGCCCGCTCGGGCGAACCCGGGGCGGCGGCCAGGGCCTCGCGGAACCAGGCGTGGTCGGCGGAGGTGTGGTTCGGCACCAGGTCCATGACCAGGCGCAGGCCCAGCTCGTGGACGCGCGCCGACAGCGCCTCGAAGTCGGCCAGGGTGCCGAAGACGGGCTCGATGCCGCGGTAGTCGGCCACGTCGTACCCGGCGTCCTTCTGCGGGGACGGGTACACCGGGGACAGCCAGACGGCGTCGACGCCCAGGTCGGCGAGGTGCGGCAGGCGGGAGGTGATGCCGGGCAGGTCGCCCAGGCCGTCGCCGTCGCCGTCGGCGAAGGAGCGCGGGTAGACCTGGTAGATGACGGCGTCGCGCCACCAGGGCGCGGCGAGGGTGGTGTCGGTGTCGCTCACCGTCCCCATCATGCCGACGTGCGCGCTCGGGTGCACCGCCGTCGCGTCCCACCGGCGAGCCCGGTGCCCGGCGGGACGCGACGGCGGTGGGTCAGAGGGCCCGTCCGGCGGACAGGCGGTACCGCAGCAGGTCGAGGTGCCCGGTGATCTCGCCCGGCAGGCGGGCGCCGAAGCGCGCGAAGTACTCCTCGAGGTGATCGGCCTCGGCCAGCCACGCCTGCGGGTCCACGGCGAACAGCTCCGCCAGGTCCTGCGCCGGCAGGTCCAGCCCCTCGACGTTCAGCGCGCCGTCGGCCGGCACGTTGCCCAGGGGGGTGAAGCGGGCGCCGGCGCTGCCCTCCAGGCGCCGGCAGATCCACTCCAGCACGCGGGAGTTCTCCCCGAACCCCGGCCACAGGAACCGGCCGTCCTCGCCGCGGCGGAACCAGTTCACCGAGTACACCCGCGGCAGCCCCTGCGCCGGTACGCGCTCGCGCATCGACAGCCAGTGCGCGAAGTAGTCGCCCATGTGGTAGCCGACGAAGGGCAGCATCGCGAACGGGTCGTGGCGCAGCTCGCCCACGGCCCCCTCGGCGGCCGCGGTCCGTTCGCTGGAGACGGTGGCGCCCGTGAAGACCCCCTGGCTCCAGTCCAGCGCCTCCGTCACCAGCGGGACGCCGCTCGCGCGGCGGCCACCGAACAGGATCGCGTCGACGGGGACGCCGTCGGGGTCGTCGAACTCCGCGGCGATCGAGGGGCACCGCTTCGCGGACACGGTGAACCGCGCGTTGGGGTGGGCGGCGGGGCGCCCGCACCCCGGCGTCCAGTCCTCGCCCCGCCAGTCGGTCAGGTGGGCGGGGGGCTCGTCCGTCATGCCCTCCCACCACACGTCGCCGTCGTCGGTGAGCGCGACGTTGGTGAAGATGACGTCCTCGCGCAGCATCTCCATCGCCACCGGGTTCGTGGACCACCCGGTGCCGGGGGCCACGCCGAAGAACCCCGCCTCGGGGTTGATCGCCCGCAGCCGGCCGTCGGCGCCCGGGTGCATCCAGGCGATGTCGTCGCCGATCGTCTCCACCCGCCACCCGGGCAGCGTCGGGCGCAGCATCGCCAGGTTCGTCTTGCCGCACGCGGAGGGGAAGGCGGCCGCGAGGTGGAACACCCGCTGCTGCGGGCTGGTCACCTTCACCAGCAGCATGTGCTCGGCCAGCCAGCCCTCCTCGCGGGCCATCGCGGAGGCGATGCGCAGCGCGAAGCACTTCTTGCCCAGCAGGGCGTTGCCGCCGTAGCCGGAGCCGAAGGAGAAGATCTCCCGCGTCTCGGGGAAGTGGGCGACGTACTTCAGGTCGTTGCAGGGCCAGGGCACGTCCGCCCGGGAACGGCCGATGGCGTCCACCAGCGGGAATCCGACGCTGTGCACGGCCGGCACGAACGGCGTGCCGGGGGTGATGGCCGCCAGTGCCTGCGAACCCGTCCGGGTCGTGGTGCGCATGCTCGCCACGACGTAGGGGGAGTCGGTGATCTGCACGCCCAGGCGGGACAGCGGCCCGCCGACCGGTCCCATGGAGAACGGCACCACGTACATCGTCCGCCCGCGCATGCAGCCGGTGAACACGCCCGTCAGTTCCTCGCGCAGCGCCTCCGGCTCGCGCCAGTTGTTCGTCGGGCCGGCGTCCTCGCGGCGGCGCGAGGCGATGAACGTGCGGGACTCCACGCGGGCCACGTCACCGGGGGCGGAACGGGCCAGGAAGCTGCCGGGGCGCTTCTCGGGGTTCAGGGGGATCAGCGTCCCCGACCGCACCATGAGGGCCGTCAGCCGGTCGAACTCCGCCTGCGAGCCGTCGCACCAGACGACCTCGTCCGGCTGGGTCAGCCGGGCGGTGTCGCGCACCCAGCTCAGCAGGGCCCGGTTCCCGGTGGGGGTGCCCGTCAGCCGCAGCTCCTCCGGGTCGCGGGGGGCAGGCGCGGCGGGGGTGCGCCCCTGGACGGGGGTGGTCCCGGTGGTGGGTCCGGGGGTCGTCTCGGTGGTCACGGCGGCGGCTCCTCGCGATCGGCGGTGGTGCGCTGGCTTGCCTCGTGGCTTCACCCTGGTGTCCACGTCCAGGTCCTCACAAGGAGGGGCCTCTGTGAAGATCGGCTGTTCTTCACCTATGGTGAAACCGTGTCCCCGTTGCACGTCGCGGCGCTGGAGCCGCTGTCCGAGACGCCCACCGGTGAGCCCGCGGGCCGCCGCGGCCTGGACGCCCTGTCCGTGGGGCGCCGCATCCGCCACCACCGCCGCGAGCGCGGCCTGACCCTCGCCCAGCTGGGCGAGGCCGTCGGCACGGCGCAGTCCCTGCTCTCGCAGGTGGAGAACGGCAAGCGGGAACCCCGCCTGTCCCTCATCGCGGCCGTCGCCGAGGCGCTCGGCACCACCCCCGCCGACCTGCTGGACCCCGCACCACCCCCCACCCGCCGGGCGGCGCTGGAGATCGAGCTCGAGCAGGCCCAGCGCAGCCCGCTGTTCCGCTCCCTGGGTCTGCCGCGCGTCGACCCCAGCAGCAAGCTGCCGACCGAGGCGCTGGAGGCCCTCGTCGCGCTGCACGGTGAACTGGCCCGCCGCCACGACGCCGCCAACGCCACGCCGGAGGAGGCCCGTCGCGCCAACACCGAGATCCGGCTGCTGATGCGCGCCGTCGACAACCACCTGCCGGAGATCGAGGAGCTGGCGGAGGACATGGTCCGCGCCGCCGGGTACACGGTCGGTGCCCTCACCCACCGGCAGGTGGCGCGCATGGCGCAGGAGCTCGGTTTCTCCATCATCCACGTCGACGACCTGCCGCACTCCACCCGCACGGTCACGGACCTCGCGCACGGGCGCATCTACCTGCCCCCCGCCTCCATCCCCGGCGGGCACGGCCTCAGATCGCTGGCGCTGCAAGCGATCGCGCACCGGGTCCTCGAGCACGAGCGGCCCGCCAGCTACACGCAGTTCCTGCGCCAGCGCCTGGAGATCAACTACTTCGCTGCCTGCTGCCTGCTGCCGCGAAGTGCCGCCGTCGAGTTCCTCTCCGCCGCCAAGGCGGACAAGGACCTGGCCGTGGAGGACTTCCGCGACGCCTTCGGGGTGACCCACGAGGCCGCTGCGCACCGGCTGACGAACCTGCTCACCTCCCACCTGGGCATTCCCGTGCACTTCCTGCGCGTCGGTGACGACGGCGCCCTGTACCGGGGCTACGAGAACGACGGGGTCCCGTTCCCGCAGGACGCCTCCGGTGCGATCGAGGGGCAGCCGGTCTGCCGCGAGTGGACGGCGCGCACCGTGTTCGACGTCCGCAACCGCACCACCGAGAACTACCAGTACACCGACACCCCGGCGGGGACGTTCTGGTGCTCCAGCCAGACCGGTTCCACCGAGAACGGCGGGTTCTCCATCACCGTCGGGGTGCCGTACGCGCACGCCAAGTGGTTCCGCGGCCGCGACACGCGCGTGCGCCGCCGCAGCAGCTGCCCCGACGCCGCGTGCTGCCGCCGCCCCGCCGCGCGGCTGGAGGAGCGCTGGGCCGACGCCGCCTGGCCCAGCGCCCGCCTGCACGCCCAGACCCTCGCCCCGCTGCCGTCGGGCAGGTTCCCCGGCGTCGACGACGTCGAGGTGTACGAGTTCCTCACCTCGCACGCCCCGCGTCCGGAGACCGGGTCGACCCCCGTCCCCTGACCCCGTCCCTCCTTCGGTGATCAAGGAAGTGGCAACTTCCTTGATCACCGAGGGAGGGGGAGGCGGTGCGGGAGGTGGTCTTGCCGGGGTCGGGAGCGCGTGCGAGGCTCCCGGCGAGGCCACGACCGGTGGCCCCACGCCGACCCGCGGTTCCCCAGGGAGCCGGTCCGGACCTGGAAGGGGCCTTCGCCTGTGCTGTCCTCCGTCGAGCAGACGGCCGGGGGCGACGCGGGGGAGCACGCTCTCCCGATCGACGCCACCCCCCTCGACGCCGAAGCCGTCCGCGAGCACGTCACCGCCGGCGCCCTGCGCGACGGGCCGGTGGGCTCCGTCGGCCTGGAGCTCGAGCGGCACGCCGTGGACCTTCGCCACCCCCACCGTCGCGTCGCCTGGGACCGCCTCACCGGTGCGCTGCGCGAGGTGCTCCCGCCCGCCGGGAGCCGCGTCACCCTCGAACCCGGCGGTCAGGTGGAGCTGTCCAGCCCGCCGCTGCCGGGGGTGGCGGCCGCGTGGAGGCGCTGCGCCGCGACGCCGCGCACGTCAGCGCGGTCCTCGCCGCGGACGGCATCGCCCTGCTGAGCACCGGCACCGACCTCGTCCGCGAACCCGAGCGCGTCAACCCGGGCTCGCGCTACGAGGCCATGGCCGAGCACTTCGCCGCCGTCGGCCACGCCGCCGACGGCGCCGCCATGATGTGCTCCACCGCCTCCCTGCAGGTCAACCTCGACGCCGGCCCGGCCCACCGGTGGCCGCAGCGCCTGGCGCACCTGCACCGGCTGCTGCCCGCCCTCGCCGCCCTCGGCGCCTGCAGCCCCCTGCTCGCCGGCCGCGCCGACGGCACCCGCTCCACCCGCCAGGGCGTGTGGCGCCGCCTCGAACCCGGCCGCTGCACCCGCCCCGCCGACGGCACCGGTGGCCCGGACCCGGCGGGGGAGTGGGCCGCGTTCGCCCTCGCCGCGCCCGTCATGCTCGTGCGCGACGGCGAGGGCGCCCCCTGCCGGCCGGTGCGCGAGCCCGTGACCCTCGCCGACTGGGCGGGCGGTCGCCGTCTCCTGCACGGGCGGGCGCCCACCGCCGCCGACGTCGACCTGCACCTGAGCACCCTGTGGCCGCCGGTGCGGATGCGCGGGTTCCTGGAGGTGCGCGTCCTGGACGCCGTGCCCGCCGCCTGGTGGCCGGGCCTGGTGGCCGTGGTCGTCGCCGTCGTCGACGACGAGCGCGCCGCCGACACCGCCGCCGCCGTCGTGGAGGCCTGCGGGCCCGACACCGCCCGCGCCGCCCGCGGCCTCCTCGACGCCGCCCGGCCCGCCGTGCCCGGCGCCCTGCGCGGCTGCGTCGAGGCGTGGGCCGACCTGCTCGACGCCGGGCGCCACCCGGCCGACCTCGTCCTGCACCGGGCGCGCCGCGACGGCCCGGCCGGCTGCCTGACCGCGGAGGACCTGCGATGACCGGCACGACGGCGACCACCCCCACCACCCCGGGCGCCGCCGGGTCCGGGGCGGGGTTCGAGGCGGCCGTGGCCGCCCTGACCTCCGCCCGCCGCACCACCCTGGCCCTCACCGAGGCGGACGACGCGGAGCTGACCGCCCAGCACTCCCCGCTGATGAGCCCGCTCGTGTGGGACCTCGCCCACGTCGGGCAGCAGGAGGAGCAGTGGCTCCTGCAGGCCGCCGACCCCGACCGCGAACCCGTCTTCCACCCCGCGATCGCCTGCCTGTACGACGCCTTCGAGCACCCCCGCGCCACCCGCACGCAGCTTCCGCTGCTGGACGCGACCACCTCCCGCCGCGCGCTCGCCGAGGTGCGCGGGCGCGTCCTGGACGCCCTGGAGCGCTCCGGGCCCGATGACGCGCACTTCCCCGCCGGCATGGTCGCCCAGCACGAGTTCCAGCACGGCGAGACGATGCTCGCCACCCACAACCTGCGCGCCGGGGAACCCCTCCTCGCCCCGGCGCCCACGCCGCCGGGGCGCCCCGTGCCCGCCGACGCGGTCCTCGTCGCGGCCGGCCCCTTCCCCCTCGGCGCCGACCCCGCCGCCGAACCCTGGGCGCTCGACAACGAACTGCCCCAGCACGAGGTCCACGTCCCCGCGTTCCGCATCGCCCGCGTTCCCGTGACCAACGGTGAGTGGGCCGCGTTCGTCACCGCCGGCGGCTACGACGACCCGCGGCTGTGGACACCCGAGGGCTGGGCGCACCGCGTCGCGGCGGACCTGCGCACGCCGATGGGGTGGGAACCCGACGGCGCCGGGTGGTGGACGCAGCGCCGGTTCGGTGCGGTGCGCGCCGTCGACCCCGCCGAACCCGTGCAGCACGTGGACTTCCACGAGGCGCAGGCGTACGCGCGCTGGGCCGGGGCCCGGCTGCCCACCGAGGTGGAGTGGGAGAAGGCGTGCGCCTGGGACCCCGTCGCCGGCCGGCGGCGCCGCTGGCCGTGGGGCGACGGACCGGCCACGCCCGAGCGCGCGAACCTCGGCGGCACCGCGCTCGGTCCCGCCCAGGTCGGCGCCTACCCCGCCGGCGCCTCCGCGTACGGCGCCGAGCAGATGATCGGCGACGTGTGGGAGTGGACCAGTTCCGTGTTCGCCCCGTGGCCGGGGTTCTCGGCGATGCTCTACTCCGACTACTCCGCGCCGTTCTTCGACGGCCGCTACCGCGTGCTGCGCGGTGGCGCGTGGTCCACCGCCGCCGGTGCGGTGCGCCCCTCGTTCCGCAACTGGGACCACCCGATCCGGCGGCAGATCTTCACCGGCCTGCGCCTGGCCTGGGACGCCTGAGTGTGCCGCCACGTCGCCTGGCTGGGTGCTCCGCGCACCCTGGCGGAACTCCTGCTGCAACCCGCCCACGGCCTGCTGCACCAGAGCTGGGAACCGCGCCGGCAGGCGCACGGCACCGTCAACGCCGACGGCTGGGGCGTCGGCTGGTACACCCCCGCCCGGCCCGAACCCGCCCGCTGGCGCTCCTCGCGGCCGATGTGGGCGGAGGCGTCGCTGACCTCCGTCGCCCCGCACGTCGCCTCCGGGTGCGTGCTCGCCGCCGTCCGCGACGCCACCGTCGGCATGCCCGCCGACGAGAGCGCCTGCGCCCCCTTCGCGCGCGGGCGCTGGCTGCTGTCCCACAACGGCGTCGTGGACCGCGCCGTCCTGCCCGCCGGGGCGTGGCCCGCCGCGGAGTCCGTGTGCGACAGCGCCGTGCTCGCCGCCCACCTGCTGGCCGCCCCGGAGGAGCTGGCCGAGCGGATCGCCGCCACCGGTGCCGCCGACCCCGCCGCACGGCTCAACGTCCTGGCCACCGACGGCGAACGCCTCGTGGCCACCGCCTGGGGCGACACCCTCAGCGTCCTGCGCACCCCCGACGGCGTCGCGATCGCCAGCGAACCCTTCGACGACGACCCCTCCTGGTACGACGTGCCCGACCGCACCCTCGTCACCGTGACGCCCGACGGCGTCGACCTGACCCGACTGGAGGTCCCGTGAGCACCACCCCCGCCACCGACGCCCTGCCCCTCGTCGTCGAGCGGCACCTCACCCCGGACGTGCTCGCCGACGCCCTGCGCCGCGACGTCCGCACCGGCCTGACGGGAACCCCGAAGACGCTGCCGCCGAAGTGGTTCTACGACGAGCGAGGCAGCCGCCTGTTCGACGAGATCACCCGGCTGCCGGAGTACTACCCCACGCGCCGCGAGCGCGAGCTCCTCGAACGGGTCGCCGGCGAGGTCGCCACCACCACCGGCGCCGACACCCTCGTGGAGCTCGGCAGCGGCACCAGCGAGAAGACCCGCCTGCTGCTGGCCGCGCTCGCCGACGCCGGCACCCTGCGCCGGTTCGTCCCCTTCGACGTCGACGGCGTCACCCTCGTCGCCGCCGGCACCAGCGTCGCCGCCGCCCACCCGGGCGTCGCCGTGCACGCCGTCGTGGGCGACTTCGAGCACCACCTGGACCGCCTGCCGCGCGGCGGCCGACGGCTCGTCGCGTTCCTCGGCTCCACGATCGGCAACCTCGAACCCGCGCCCCGGGCGCAGTTCCTGCGCTCCCTGGCCGCCACCCTGGGACCCGGGGACGCCCTGCTGCTGGGCGCGGACCTGGTCAAGGAGACCACCCGCCTCGTCGCCGCCTACGACGACGCCGCGGGCGTCACCGCGGAGTTCAACAAGAACGTCCTGCACGTGCTGCGCCGCGAGCTCGGCGCCGACGTCGACCCGGCCGACTTCGACCACGTCGCCGCCTGGGTGCCCGAGCACGAGCGCATCGAGATGCGCCTGCGCGCCCGTCGCGACCTGGTGGTCCGGATCCCGGCCCTGGAGCTGGAGGTCCCCTTCGCCCGGGGCGAGGAGCTGCGCACCGAGGTCTCCAGCAAGTTCCGCCGCGAGACCCTCACCGCGGAACTGGACGCCGCGGGCCTGGACCTGACGCACTGGTGGACCGACACCCGCGGCGACGTCGCGCTCAGCCTGGCCGTGCCGCGGGGGTGACCACCCCGTCGCCCGGCCGCGAACCCGGCCCCGCGACCTCGCGGGACCCTCAGTCGTCGAACGTGTTGAGCAGGCTGTGCGCCGCCCGCTCCAGGTAGCCCCACAGCAGCCCGTGCTGCGCCGGCGGCAGCCCCAGGGAGTCGACCGCGACGCGCATGTGCGCCAGCCAGCGGTCCCGGGCGTCGGGGTTCACCTTGAAGGAGGCGTGCCGCATCCGCAGCCGCGGGTGCCCGCGCTGCTCGGAGTACGCCGTCGGCCCGCCCCAGTACTGCTCCAGGAACATCCGCAGGCGCTCCTTCGCCGGCCCCAGGTCCGCCTCCGGGTACATGGGGCGCATCACCTCGTCACCGGCGACGCCGTCGTAGAAGACGTCCACCAGGCGCACGAAGGTCTCGCGCCCGCCCACCTCCTCGTAGAAGGTGATCGTGCCGCCGTCGGGACCGGCGGGTTCGCGGCCCAGGAGGTTCTCCGGCCGGACCAGGGGCTTGTCGGGGCTCACCCCACCAGTGTCGCCCCCGCCGGCGGGGGCTCCGCACCGGCCCGCGCCTGCGCACGGGCCTCCGCCGCCCGCTTGACGTTGCGCTGCATCCCGCCGAACACCACGTCGTGGAACGGGCTGATCGCCGCCCAGTACGCCTGACCCGCCAGGCCCCTCGGGTGGAACAGCGCCCGCTGGCGGAACAGGGTGCGCCCCACCGGGTCGCTCTCCACGCGCAGCTCCAGCCACGCCAGCCCCGGCAACCGCATCTCCGCGCGCAACCGCAGCAGCCGGTCCTCCTCGCGCTCCTCGACCCGCCACCAGTCCACCGCGTCGCCCACCACGAGACGGTGCGGGTCGCGCCGTCCGCGCCGCAGCCCCGGGCCGCCGGAGAACCGGTCCAGCACCCCGCGCACCGCCCACGCCATCGGCCACGAGTACCAGCCGCGCTCGCCGCCGATGCCCTCCAGCACCCGCCACAGCACGTGCGCGGGAGCGTCCACGACGGTGGTGCGCTCGTCCACGTACAGGTTGCCGCTGGCCCAGTCCGGGTCCGAGGGCAGCGGGTCGCTGGGCGCTCCCGGCACCGACGCGCTGGACCAGCGGGTCGCCACGTTCGCCTCCTGCACCCGTTGCAGCGCCAGGCGCACCGCCTCCCGGAACCCGATGAGCCCCTCCGGCGGGTCCGGCACGTGCTCGGCGATGTCGTGCTCGGTGCACACCACCTCGTGCACGAGGCTCTCCACGAGCGGCTGCGCGATCCGCTTCGGCACCGGCGTCACCACGCCCACCCAGTGGCTCGACAGGCGCGGCGTCAGCACGTTCACCGGCAGCACGCGCCGCTTGGGCAGACCCGCCACCTCGGCGTAGCCGCGCATCATCTCCAGGTACGTCAGCACGTCCGGCCCGCCGATGTCGAAGGCGCGGTTCACCTCCGGCGGCATGTCCGCCGAGCCGACCAGGTACCGCAGCACGTCGCGCACCGCGATGGGCTGGACGCGGTTGCTCACCCACCTCGGGCACACCATCGCCGGCAGGCGCTCGGTGAGGTGGCGCACCATCTCGAAGCTCGCCGAACCGGACCCGATGATGACGGCGGCGCGCAGCACGGTCGTGGGCACGGGGGAGTCCAGCAGGATCTCGCCGACCTCGCGGCGCGACTCCATGTGCGTGGACAGCTCCTCCCCCTCGGGGAACAGCCCTCCCAGGTACACCACGCGGCCCACACCCCGGGCCGCGGCGGCGCGGGCGAACGTGCGCGCCGTGCGGCGGTCGGTCGCGGAGAACGACGCCCCGCTGCTCATCGCGTGGATCAGGTAGTAGGCGACGTCCACGCCCTCCAGGGCGGCACCGGTGCCCTCGGGGTCGGCGGCGTCCGCCCGCACCAGCTCCACCCGCTCCGCCCACGGCCGGTCCCGCAGCTCCTCCGGGCGCCGCGCCACCGCCCGCACCCGGAACCCGGCGGCCAGCAGCTCCGGCACCAGCCGCCCGCCGATGTAGCCGCTGACGCCGGTGACCAGCGCGAGCCGCCCCCGGCCGTCGCCGACCTCGTGGGCGGGGCCGGGCGGGGCCGCGGTGGGAGTCGTGTCGTCGTACACGCGGTCAGTCTGGGGGCCGGCCGCCCGGCCGGCGAACCGGTCGGGCCCGCCGGCCCCCGCAGCGCGGCGGGACGCGCTCAGAGCCCCCGCTTCACCGCGTCCGGGTCGACCGTCGCCGTCGTCTCGGCGGACACGTCCGCCTCGCTGCGCGGCGGCGGGTGCGAACCCGCCGCGGCCGCCGGGTCCACCCTCCCCGGCGCCGGCTTCGCCTGCGGCCGCGCGTCGTCGTTGCGCAGCCACACGGTGCGCTGCGGGAAGGGGAACTCGATGCCCTCGGCGTCGAACGCCGCCTTGATGCGCCGGCGCAGCTCGCGCTGCACCGCCCACTGCTGCAGGGGCGCGGTCTTGACGACCAGGCGCAGCACGATCGCGTCGGCGGCCATCTGCTCCACGCCCCACACCTCGGGGCGCTCCAGCACCAGCGCCTTCCAGTCGTCCTCCGCGGCCAGGGCGTCGCCGATGCGCTGGAGCACCTCCTGCACGTGCGCGACGTCCTCGCCGTAGGCGACGGAGACGTCCAGCACGGCGCGCGCCCAGCCCTGGCTCTGGTTGCCCACCCGGATGATCTCGCCGTTGCGCACGTACCAGACGGTGCCCTGCACGTCGCGCAGCCGCGTCACGCGCAGGCCCACGGCCTCCACCGTGCCGGAGGCGTCGCCGAGGTCCACGACGTCGCCGACGCCGTACTGGTCCTCGGCGAGCATGAAGAAGCCGGACAGGAAGTCCTTCACGAGCGCCTGCGCGCCGAAGCCGATGGCGACGCCGGCGATCCCCGCCGACGCCAGGAACGGGGCGATGGACACGCCGACGATGTCGAGCACGGACATCACCGCGGCGATGCCCAGCACGAGCGTCGTGGCGCTCTTCAGGACCGAGGCGATCGTCCCGGCCCGCTGCTCGCGCCGCTCGGACAGCAGCGGGGACGACTCCAGCAGCCCGTTGCGCCGGCCGCCGCGCCCGCCCAGGCGGCTGGCGCCCGTGGCGATGCCGTCGGCGACGCGGCTGATGATCCGCAGCAGCAGGTAGCGCGCCACGAAGCACACCACCAGGACGATGACGATCTTCAGGGGCTTGTCGAGCAGGAACCGCCAGACCTCGCCGGCGGTCTCCGTCGCCGCCTCGGTGGCCTGGGCGGTCTCGGTCTCGATGACGTCGGACAGGGGTTCGGACACGGGGAGGTGGGGCTCCTTCCGGGGAGCGGTCGATCGGGACGGTTCAGGACAGGTCGAGGCCGGTGGCGGCCGCGGCGAAGGCCAGGGTGTCGCGCACCAGCCCGGCGCTGCGCGAGACCGAGCGCGCGCCGTGCCCGACGTCACCCTCCCGGCGCAGCAGCACCGGGCGGCCGGAGGACGTGGCGTGCTGCAGCGCCGCGCACAGCTTGCGCGCGTGCAGCGGGTCCACCCGCGAGTCGCCGTCGAAGACGGTGAACAGCACCGCCGGGTAGGCCGTGCCCTCCACGACGCGGTGGTACGGCGAGTACGACAGCAACCAGCCGAACTCCTCGGCCACGGCCGCCGTCCCGTACTCCTCGCTCCACGTCGCGCCCAGCCCGTGCTGCTCGTAGCGGACCATGTCCAGCAGCGGCGCGGAGCACACCACCCCGGCGAACAGCTGCGGCTGCTGGGTCAGGGCGGCACCCACGAGCAGGCCGCCGTTGGACCCGCCGTGCACGCACAGCTGCCCGTGCGTGGTCCAGCCCTGCTCGACGAGGAACCGGGCGGCGGCGTGGAAGTCGTCGAAGACGTTCTGCTTGCGCTCGCGCATCCCGGCGCGGTGCCAGTCCTCGCCCTCCTCGCCCCCGCCGCGCAGGTTCGCCACCGCGTGCACGCCGCCGGCCTCCACCCACGCCAGCGCGTCCGGCGCGTAGTGCGGGGACAGGCTGATCCCGAAACCGCCGTACCCGTACAGGATCGCCGGCGCGGGCGAGCGGGGCCGGCCGTCCTCGTCGAGGGCGTCGGTGCGCGCGGTGACCTGCAGGCGCACCACGGTGCCGTCGTCGCTGCGGTACTCCAGCAGGCGGCTCGTCACCGCAGGCACCGCCACCGCGCCGGGCGGGGCGGCGTCCACCACCAGGGAGCCGTCGCGGGCGTCGTAGCGGTGCACGTGCGCGGGGCTGGTGGTGGTCGTGAAGCCGAACCAGAGCTCGTGCCCGCCCTCCGGGCGCGTCACCAGCCCGCCGGCCGACCCGGTGCCCGGCAGCTCGACCGTGCCCGCCGCGCCCGGCAGGCGCCGCCCGCTCGCCAGCTCGTGCACGCTGATCGACGAGACGGCGTGCCGGGTCCAGCCCAGCACCAGCAGCGGCTCGGCCAGCTCCGGCCCGTCCAGCACGGCGACGTCCTCCAGCAGCGCGTCGTCCGCCTGCGGCACCAGCTCGCGCCAGTGCGCCACGCCCGGCTCGGCCGGGTCGGCCACCGCCAGGCGCCCGCGCGGGGCGTCCAGGTCGGTCAGCAGGTACAGCCGGCCGTCGCGGCCCACCCACGCGCTCGTCTGCGCGTCCACGCCCTCGACGACCTCGCGCAGCACCGGCGCGTCCGGCGCGGACGCCGCCAGGTCCGCGATCCACACGTCGTTGCGCGGGGCGGTGCCGTCGGAGGCGCTGACCACCAGCCAGCGCCCGTCGCGCGAGGTCCACACCCCGTAGTAGTTCGTCATCGACCGCCCGGCGCCGAACACCTCGACGTCCTCGGCCGGGTCGCTGCCCACCCGGTGCAGGTACACGCGGCGGTGGTACTGGCGCTCGGCCTGCGGCAGCCGCTCCGGCGGCAGGCGCCGCACGTAGTAGAAGGCGCGCGGCTCGCCCTCGCGCGCCGGCAACCACGCCACGGGGGAGTAGCGGGCCCGGTCCACCGGGCCGTCGACGACCTCGCCGCTGGCCACGTCCAGCACCCGCAGCACGCTCTCCTCGCTGCCGCCCTCGGAGAGCTGGTACGCCAGCAGGTCCCCCTCGACGCTGGGCCGCCAGGAGTCCAGCGTCGTCGTGCCGGTCGGGTCCAGCGCCACCGGGTCCACCAGGACGCGCTCGGCGCCGCCCGGCGCGTCGGTCACCCGCAGCACCGCGTGCTCCGCGCCCGGGTCGCGGCGGCTGCGGAACACCCGCTCGCCGCGGTGCACCGGCGCACCCACCGCGCCCGTGGCCATCAGCTCGCGCACCCGCCGCTCCAGGCGCTCGCGGCCCGGCAGGCCCGCCGCGAACCGCTCCCAGGCGCTGTCCTGCCACGCCGACCACTCGCGCGTGCGCGGGTCGTCGGCGTCCTCCAGCCAGCGGTACGGGTCGTCGACGGCCACGCCGTGCAGCTCCTCCACGAGGTCCAGGCGCGGGGCGGGCGGGCTGGTCGCGGGGGTGTCCATGGACGCCCACCCTAGGCACCGCGCCGGCGCCCCGGCCCCGGCGCCGCGTGGACGAGCGGGGCGGGTGCCGGGCGGGGGACGTGTGGACGGGCCGGGACGGGCGCCGCGTGGCAGAGTCGGCCGCGTGCCGTCCGACGCCCCGCGCACCGACCCGCGCCCCGTCCCCGGGGACCGCCCCGACCCGCAGCTGCTGGAGCTCGCCGCCGCCTGCGGCGTGGCCACCCGGTTCACCGACTGGCAGGGCGAGGAGAGCACCGTCCGCCGCTCCACCGTCGAGGCGGTCCTGACCGCGATGGGCCTGGACGTCTCCGGCCCCGCGGCGGTCGCCGAGTCGCTGCACGAGGTGCGGCTGCGGCCCTGGCGGCGCACCCTGCCGCCCGTCGTGGTCACCCGGGAGGGCCGCCCCCACCAGGTGCCCGTGCACGTCCCGCACGGTGACCCCGTGGAGCTCGTGGTGCAGCTGGAGGACGGCGGCTGGGCGGCGCTGCGGCAGGTGGACCGCTGGGTCGACCCCGTCCACGTCGACGGCCGCCTCACCGGCCGGGCCACCTTCGAGGTGCCCGAGGACCTGCCGCTGGGTTGGCACGAGCTGCGGGTGCACACCCCCTCCGGGGACGCCTCGTGCCCGCTCGTCGTCACCCCCGACGCGCTGGAGCTGCCGCAGGCCCTGCAGCGCGGGCGCAGCTGGGGCTACCAGACGCAGCTGTACTCGGTGCGCTCGTCGCGCTCCTGGGGCATCGGCGACCTCGCGGACCTGGGGGAGCTGTCCTCCTACGCCGCCGAGCAGGGCGCCGGCTGGGTGCTGGTCAACCCGCTGGCCGCCGCCTCGCCCGTGCCGCCGATGGAACCCTCCCCGTACCTGCCGACCACCCGCCGCTTCGTCAACCCCGTCTACCTGCGGGTGGAGGACGTGCACGAGGTCGCCTACCTGGCGCCCGCCGACCGCGCCGCCGTCGAGGAGCTGGCCGCCGGCTGCCGGCCGGCGAACACCGACGCCGGCGAGATCGACCGCGACGCGGTGTGGGCCGCCAAGCGGCGCGCCCTGGAGATCCTCTTCCGGCACGGGCGCACCCCGGCGCGCGAAGCCGCCTTCCGCCGCTACGTCGCCGCCGAGGACCCCGGCCTGACGGACTTCGCCACCTGGTGCGCCCTCGCCGAGCGCCACGGGCTGCCCGCGAGCGACTGGCCCGAGGAGGTCTCCACCCCCGAGCGCGCCGCCGCCTCCGGCGCCCTGGACGAGCTGGCCGACCGCGTGGAGTTCCACCGCTGGCTGCAGTGGCAGTGCGACGAGCAGCTGCGCACCGCGCAGGACCTCGCCACCGCCGCCGAGACCGGGCCCGGCATCGTCCACGACCTCGCCGTGGGCGTGCACCCCGACGGCGCCGACGTGTGGTCCCTGGGCGACGCCCTCGCCCACGGCGTGAGCGTCGGTGCCCCGCCGGACGCCTTCAACCAGCAGGGCCAGGACTGGAGCCAGCCGCCGTGGCGCCCGGACCGCCTCGCCGAGCAGGCGTACGCGCCGTTCCGGGACATGGTCCGCACCATCCTGCGCCACGCCGGCGGCCTGCGCGTGGACCACGTGCTCGGCCTCTTCCGGCTGTGGTGGATCCCCGCCGGCGCGCCCGCCTCCGAGGGCACCTACGTGCGCCTGGACCACGAGGCGCTCATCGGGATCCTCGCGCTGGAGGCGCAGCGCGCCGGCGCCGTCGTCGTCGGCGAGGACCTCGGCACCGTCGAGCCGTGGGTGCGCGAGTACCTCGCCGAGCGAGGCGTGCTCGGCAGCGCGGTGCTGTGGTTCGAGTACGACGGCGCCAGCCCGCGCCGTCCCGAGGACTACCGCGAACTGGCCCTGGCCAGCGTCACCGTCCACGACCTGCCGCCCACCGCCGGGTACCTCGCGCAGGAGCACGTCGCCCTGCGCGACCGCCTCGGGCTGCTGACCCGCCCCGTGGAGGAGGAGCGGCGCCGCGACCGGGCCGAGCAGGACCGCATCCTCGGCCTGGTCCGCGAGCGCGGCCTGCTGCGCGAGGGCGCCGGCGAGCAGGAGACCGTCGAGGCGCTGCACCGGTACCTGGCCCTGGCGCCCTCGCTGATGATCGGCGTGTCCCTCGTCGACGCCGTCGGCGACCGCCGCACCCAGAACCAGCCGGGCACCGCCCTGGAGCACCCCAACTGGAAGATGCCGCTGACCGGCCCCGACGGCCGGGTGGTCCTCCTGGACGACCTGCCCGCCGACGCGCGGGCGCGCTCGCTGGCGCGGGTCGTCGAGGCCGCCGTGCGCGGTGGCGACGAGGAGGGCGCCGAGGACGCGAGCGGCCGGGGCCCCTCCCGCTGACACCCCCGGGACGGGCGGTCCCCCCGGTCCGCCCGTCCCTCCGGCTCCCCCCGGCGCCGGCGGCACCAGCCTGACCGGCCCGCCTTGCAGGGACCTTGCAGCGACCTGGCCCCGCCCTGTCCGCCGCGGACCTACCCTGAGCCGGTGACGACGGCGCTCGCGGTGCGGGTCCTGGGACCGGTCGAGGTCGGCACCGCCGACGGCCCCCTGCCGCTCAGCGGTTCCCTGCGCACCCTGCTGGCCGCGCTCACCGTGGACGCCGGGCGCGTCGTGGCCGCCGACACCCTCGCCGACCGGCTCTGGGACGACGGCGGCCTGGACGCCGGGGCCTCCACCGTGCACAGCTACGTCTCACGCCTGCGCCGCCGCCTGGAGCCGCGGCGACCGCCGGACGGCTGGAGCGTGCTGCGCACCCGCGCCCCCGGGTACGCGCTGGTGCTGGAGCCGGGGGCGCTGGACGCCGCCGAGTTCCGCCGGCTGGTCGGCACCGCCCGCGGCACCGCCGAGCCCGCCGCGGCCCGCGACGCCGTCGCGCGGGCCCTGGCGCTGTGGCGCGGACCCACCGCCTACGCCGACGTCCCCGCCGGCTTCGCCCGCGCCGAGGCCGACCGGCTGCACGAGCAGCGGCTGGAGGCCGAGGAGCTCGCCGCCGGCCTGGACCTGACCCTCGGCCGGCACCACGAGCTCGCCGAGCGCCTGCCGGCCCTCGTGGCCGCCGAGCCGTTCCGCGAGGGCCTGCGCGCCTCGCTCGTGCTCGCCCTGTACCGCTGCCACCGGCAGGCCGACGCGCTGCGCACCTTCGAGGAGGGGCGGGTGCTGCTCGCCGACGCCCTCGGCGTGGACCCCGGCCCGCGGCTGCGCCGGCTGCACGAGCTCGTCCTGCGGCAGGACCCCGCCCTCGACGCCCCGGAACCGCCCCGGCCCGGGCACACCGGGCACACCGGGCAGCCCGGACAGCCCGGGCAGACCGGGCGGCCGGGGCAGGTGGTCGTGGACCCACCGGGTGCCGCGGCACCGCGGCGCCCGCCGCTGCCCGTGCCGCCCACGCCGCTGCTCGGGCGCGAGGACGACCTCGCCCGTCTGCACCGGCTCCTCGACGACGGCGCCCGCCTGCTCACGCTCACCGGCACCGGCGGCGTCGGGAAGACCCGCCTCGCCCTCGCCCTGGCGCAGCGCGCCGCGGGCACGGCCGGCTCGCGATTCCCCCGACGGGGCCGTGCTGGTGCCGCTGGCGACCCTCGACGACGCCGGGGCCGTGCTGCCCGCCGTGGCCCGGGCCGTGGGCGCGGGCGCCGTCGACGGCCCCGCCGCCCGCGACGCCGTGGCCGCCCACCTGCGCCCCCTGCGGCTGCTCCTCGTGCTGGACAACCTCGAGCACCTCCTCGACGCGGCCGCCGACGTCGCGGAGCTGGTGCGCGCCTGCCCGGACCTGTCCGTGCTCGTCACCAGCCGCGCCCCGCTGCGCGTGGGCGGCGAGGTGGAGCACCGCGTCGAGCCGCTCGCGCTGCCCGGCGCCACCGCGAGCCCGGGGGAGGTGCTGGCCTCCCCGGCCGTCACGCTGTTCTGCGAGCGCGCGCGGGACGTGGTGCCCGGCTTCACCGTGGAGCGCGACGACGCGCGGACCGTCGCCGACGTGTGCGCCGCGCTCGCCGGCATCCCCCTGGCGCTGGAGCTGGCCGCCGCGCGGGTGCGCGTGCTGAGTCCCCGGGACCTGCTGACCCGCCTGGACGAGGCGCTCTCCGGTGGGCGGCGCGACCTGCCGGAACGGCAGCGGACCATGCAGGCCACCCTCGACTGGAGCATCGGTCTGCTGGACGATCCCGCCCGGCGCCTCTTCCGCCGCCTGGCCGTCTTCGCCGGCGGATGGACCCTGCCGGTGCTGGAGGCCGTGGAGGGACCGGCGGTCCTGCCGGTGCTGGAGGCGCTCGTCGAGCAGTCCCTGGTGCGCGTCGAGCACACGGGCGACGGGGCCCGCTTCTCGATGCTCGAGCCCACCCGCCAGCACGCCCGGCGCCTGCTCGGCGAGGACGAGCGCGCGCGAGTCGCCGCCGCCCACGCCGCCGCCCACCTCGCCCTCGCGGAGGAGGCGTACGTCGGCTACCAGCGCGACGCGCAGGTCGGGTGGCTGCGCCGCGTCGAGCGCGAGCACGCCGACCTGCTGGCCGCCGTGGACTCCTCCTGCGCCGCCGGCGATGGCGAGACCGCCGGGCGGCTGGTGTGGGCGATGTGGCTGTTCTGGTGGATGCACGGCCACCTCGCGGTGGGCCGGCGCGCCTGCGAGGCCGTGCTCGACGTGCCGGGCCTGACGGACCGGGTGCGGGTGCGGGTGGACCTCGCCCTGGGCGCGATGCTCTTCGCGCAGGGCGAGCACGAGCACGCCGAGGAGGTGTGGCAGCGCGCGCACCGGCTGGCCGAGGCCGGCGGCGACGACGAGGCGCTCGCGCACACCACGGCCGGCACCGGCATCACGGCGCTGGCCCGCGGCGACGCCGCCACCGCCGTCGCCCGGCTGCGCACCGCGCTGCCGCTGGCCGCGGCGCTGCCCGCCGCCTCCGACGGGCCGTGGCTCCAGGCGCTGGGGCACGTGTGGACGGGCACGGCGCTGACAGCACTCGGCGGCCCGGACGCACCGCGCCGGGCGCGGGAGCACTTCGAGGCGGGCCTGGCGCTGGCCCGCGCCCGCGGGGACCGGCTGACCACGTTCGTGGCGCTGTACAACCTCGCCCAGGCGGAGGCCCCGCGCGACCCGCTCGCCGCGCGGCGCCACCTGCGCGAGGGCACGGCCCTGTCCGCCCAGGTCGGTGACCTGGCGAACCTCTCCCACTTCCTCGACGCGCTCGTCGTGCTCGGCGCCGGCGCGCACGAGCCGGTGGCGGGGGAGGACGCGCAGCGGCTCGCCACCGCGCTGGGCGCGGCCCGCGCAGCTCGGGAGACCGTGGGCGCCGACGTGTACGGCTTCTACCTGCGCGACGACGCGCAGCTGGCCGCGGCCCGGGAGCGGCTGCGCGAGGCGCTGGGCGAGGACCGCTTCGCGGCGGCGGTGACCGCGGGGCGGGCCCTGCCCGTGGCGGACGTCGTGCGGCTGGCCACCGGGGAGGGCGAGCCCGACCGGGCGACCGACGCGGGCGAGCCCGACCGGGCGCCCGGCGCGGGTGAGCCCGACCGGGCGCCCGGCGCGGGGCTCACGGCGCGGGCAGCGCCAGCCACTGCTCCCAGCTGAGGTCGTGCCCCACGAACCGGGGCCGGGTGAACGGCCAGTCGCGCCGCACCCAGCGCGGCACCTCCGCGTCCAGCACCGCTTCCAGCTCCGAGCCGACGAGACGGTCCACGACCCACCACGACACGTCCGCGTCGGCGCCCACCCGGCCCGCGGGGTCCAGGTACACGCACCCCAGCAGCTCGGCCTCCTCGTCGTCGAACAGCGCGTAGTTGAACGACTCGTGCCGGGCGATCTCCGCCTCGTGGTGGGCCAGGTCGAGGCGGTCCTGCTCGCGGGTCATGCCCTCCGGGGGCCAGCCCCACGCGGCGCCGTAGATGGACCACAGGCGCTCGCGCGAGCTCGTCACCGCGGGCAGGTCCAGGTCCACGTCCACCTCACGGATCGGGCGCAGGTGGTGGCCGGTGGGCAGGTCCAGGCGGGTGGGGTGCCGGAACCACGGCGGCAGCCACGGTTCCACGGCGCGGTCCTCGGGCACGGGCTCTCCTCTCGCGACGCCGCCGGTCGGCGGCCCGCCCAGGGTGCCCGGGCGCCCTTGCCGGCCGCTTGCAGCACCGGGGGAGCGAGGGCACGACGCGTGCAGGTCGACGGCAAGGCGGGCGGGACACGCTCGGTGGCGTGCAGGCAGCAACCCCGGTCCCAGCCACCGCCCTCCCGCAGGCCCGCGACGGGCGGTCCTCGCTCGCCCCGCCGCTCACCCCGTCGCGCGGCGCACCCGCGCCGCCGTGCCGCACGGTGCCGGCGGACCTCTTCTTCGCCGAGGAGCAGGAGCTCGTGCTGGCCGCGAAGGCGCTGTGCTCGCCGTGCCCGCTGCGAGCGGCCTGCCTGGCCGGGGCCCTCGCCCGCCGCGAGCCCGCCGGCGTGTGGGGCGGTCAGCTCTTCGTCGGCGGGGTCGCCGTCGCCTACCGCCGCGGCCGCGGCCGCCCCCGCAAGGACGCCCCGCCCCTCACCCCGGTGCTGTGAGGCGGGCGTCCCCCGATCCACCGGGGGACGCCCGCCCAGACCGGGTCAGCGCGCGTCGCGCTCCTGGGCGCGCAGCGCGCGCGCCACCGAGTCGCGGTTCTCCAGCACCAGGCGCCGCAGGGCCGGCGGGGCGTCCTGCGCCTCGGCCAGCCAGCGGTCGGTGCGCTCCAGCAGCTCGCCGTCGGCCAGCACCAGCGGGTACAGGCCGGTGACGACCTGCTGCGCCATCTCGTTGGTCCGCTGCTCCCACACGGTGCGCAGCGCGGCGAAGTACGGCTCGACGAACGGCCGCAGCAGGTCGCGCTCGCGCACCCGGCCGAACCCGGCGATCACCGAGGCCTGCACGGCGTTGGGCAGGGTGCCGCGCTCGACGACCTCCTCCCACGCGGTGCGCTTGGCCGCCGGGGTCGGCAGGGCCGCGCGCGCCGCGGCCGCCGCGCGCTGCCCGGTCGCGGTGGCGTCGCGCCGCAGCTCGGCCTCCACCGCCGTGTCGTCGGCCGCGCCGCCCGCCACCAGCGACGTCAGCAGCGCCCAGCGCATGTCCGCGTCGACCTCCAGGCCCTCGATGACCGAGGTCCCCTCGTACAGGCCGCGCACCACCGCCAGGTGCTCCTCGCCGCGCGCGAAGGAGGCGAACGCGCGGGCGAACTGCAGCTGGGTGTCGCTGCCGGGCGCGGCCGCGCGCAGCATCTCCAGCAGGGCAGCCGCGGTGCGGTCCTTGACGTCCTCGCGGCGCGCGGGGGCGGTGTACAGCTCGACGGTCGTGGTCAGCTGCCGCAGCAGCACCAGGGCGACGGTGGAGTCGGCGCGCGCCGCGTCACCGGGCAGCAGCGTGCCGAGCAGCAGGTCGACGTAGTCGCCCGCGGCCAGCTCGCCGTCGCGCGTCATGTCCCACAGCGCCGCCGCCACCAGCGAGCGCGGCAGCGACTCGGTGAAGGCGTCCAGGTGCTCCAGGGCCGTCGCCAGCGACACGTCGTCCAGCCGGATCTTGGCGTAGGCGAGGTCGTCGTCGTTGACCAGCAGCAGCGCGGGGCGCGGCCGGCCCACCAGCTCGGGCACCTCGGTGCTCTCCCCGGCGGCGTCCAGCTCGATGCGGGCGGTGCGCCGCAGCTCGCCGTCGACGAGGTCGTAGCAGCCGACGGCGAGCCGGTGCGAGCGCAGGTGCGGGTGCTCGGCGGGCGCCTCCTGGCGCAGCACCGCGGAGGTGATCGTGCCGTCGGCGTCCGTCTCGAGCACGGGCCGCAGGGTGGCGACGCCCGCGGTCTCCAGCCACTCGCGCGACCAGGCGCCCAGGTCGCGGCCGGAGGTGGTCTCCAGCTCGCGCAGCAGGTCCACCAGCTCGGTGTTGCCCCACTCGTGGCGGCGGAAGTAGGCGCGCACGCCGGCGAGGAACTCCTCCCGGCCCACGTAGGCGACGAGCTGCTTGAGGACGCTGGCGCCCTTGGCGTAGGTGATGCCGTCGAAGTTCACCTCGACGTCCTCGAGGTCGTTGATCTCGGCGACGATCGGGTGGGTGGTCGGCAGCTGGTCCTGGCGGTAGGCCCAGGACTTCTCCAGGGAGTTGAAGGTCGTCCAGGCGCCCGTCCACTCGGTGGCCTCGGCGGCGGCCAGGGTGCTGGCGAACTCGGCGAAGGACTCGTTCAGCCACAGGTCGTTCCACCAGCGCATGGTCACCAGGTCGCCGAACCACATGTGCGCCAGCTCGTGCAGCACCGTCACGACGCGGCGCTCCACGGTCGCCCGCGGCACCCGGGAGCGGAAGACGTAGCTCTCCACGAACGTGACCGCGCCGGCGTTCTCCATGGCCCCGGCGTTGAACTCGGGCACGAAGACCTGGTCGTACTTGGCGAACGGGTAGGGCCGCTCGAACTCGCGCTCGAAGAACTCGAAGCCGGCCTTCGTCGCGGCCACGACGTTGTGCGCGTCGAGGTGCTCCACGAGCGACTTTCGGCAGTACACGCCCAGCGGGATCGTCCGGCCGTCGGCGGAGACCAGGGAGTCCTCGGAGCCCTCGTACGGGCCGGCGATGATCGCGGTGACGTAGCTGGACAGGCGCGGGGTGGGCTCGAAGCGCCACCGCCTGCCGCGCTCGACCTCGTCGGTGCCGGCCACGGGCGCCCCGGAGATCACGCGCCAGTGCGCCGGCGCGGTCACCGTGAAGGTGAAGGCGGCCTTGAGGTCGGGCTGCTCGAAGACGGCGAACACCCGGCGGGAGTCGGCCACCTCGAACTGCGTGTACAGGTACACCTCGTCGTCGACGGGGTCGACGAAGCGGTGCAGGCCCTCACCGGTGTTCATGTACCGGCAGTCCGCCACCACGCGCAGCTCGTTCTCCTCGGCCAGGCCGTCGAGCTGCACGCGCACGCCGTCGCTGACGGCCGCCGCGTCCAGCGGCCGGCCGTTGAGGGTGACCTCGTGCACCGCGGTGCTGATCAGGTCGATGAACGTGGACGCGCCCTCGCGCGAGCGGAAGCGGGCGGTCGTCACCGAGCGGAACACCTCCGGACCCGTCGTCAGGTCCAGCTCCACGTCGTAGGTGTCGACCTGCACGAGCTCCGCGCGGGCGCGGGCCTCCTCGCGCGTCAGGTTCTCGCCGGGCACGTCCACGTCCTTCCGGTCCACCGGGTGCGCTGGGAGGCGGCCCCTCGTCCAGCCGCGCGCCACTCTGCCACGACCGGCCGACACCGCGACCGGCGGTTTCCTCCCCGCCCGCCGCGCCGTGGCCGCCTGCCGGTGCGCGGGGCAGGATGGCGCCATGACGACGACCCCCGCGAAGGACAGCGCCGACTTCTGGTTCGACCCGCTGTGCCCCTGGGCCTGGATGACCTCGCGCTGGATGCTCGAGGTGGAGAAGGTCCGCGACGTCACCGTCCGCTGGCACGTGATGAGCCTGTCGGTGCTCAACGAGGGCCGGGACCTGCCGCCGGAGTACCGCGACCTGATGGACCGCGGGTGGGGGCCGGTGCGCGTGGTCACCGCCGCCCGGGCGCTGCACGGCGAGGAGGTGGTCCTGCCGCTCTACACCGCCATGGGCACCCGCATCCACCCCGGTGGGAACAAGGACTTCGACGAGGTGATCGCCCAGTCCCTGGACGAGGTGGGTCTGCCCGCCGACCTGGCGAGCGCCGCGCGCACCGACACCTACGACGCGCAGCTGCGCGCCTCGCACACCGAGGGCATCTCCCTGGTCGGGGAGGACGTCGGCACCCCCGTCGTCGCCTTCGAGGGCACCGCCTTCTTCGGGCCCGTGGTCACCCCCGCCCCCAAGGGCGAGGACGCGGGCAGGCTCTGGGACGGTTGCCTGCTCGTGGCGCGCACGCCCGGCTTCTTCGAGCTCAAGCGCACCCGCACGCAGGGCCCCGTCTTCGACTGAGGCGACCGGCCCGCCGGGTCCCGCCGGCTCGCGGGGACCCGGCGGGACCGCCCCGGGCGGGCCTGCCAAGCTGTCGCCATGCGCGTCCACATCGGCACCGACCACGCCGGCTTCGAGCTCAAGCAGCACCTCGTGGCGCACCTGCGCGAGCAGGGCCACGACGTCGTCGACCACGGCGCGGCCGAGTACGACGCCGTCGACGACTACCCGCCCTTCGTGCTGGCCGCCGCGGCCGCCGTGGCCGCCGAGCCGGGCAGCCTGGGCGTCGTGATCGGCGGCTCGGGCAACGGCGAGCAGATCGCCGCGAACGCCGTGCCCGGCATCCGCTGCGCCCTGGCCTGGTCCGTGCAGACCGCGCAGCTGGCCCGCGAGCACAACGACGCGCAGTGCGTGGGCGTGGGCGCGCGCATGCACACCCTCGAGGAGGCCACCGCGATCGTCGACGCCTTCCTGGCCACCCCGTTCTCCGGCGACCCCCGCCACCAGCGCCGCATCGACATGCTCACCGAGTACGCGCGCACCGGCGAGCTGCCGCCGCTGCCGCACGCCTGACCCGGGCACCGCGGTGCCCGAGGGCAACGTCGTCCACCGCCACGCGCGCGTCCTGGGCGAGCGCTTCGGCGGCCGGCGGCTGACCGTCAGCAGCCCGCAGGGACGCTTCGCCGAGGGCGCTGCGCTGCTCGACGGGCGGGTCCTGCGCGGCGCCGACGCGCACGGCAAGCACCTGCTCCTCGACACCGGCGACGACACCGGCGACGACACCGGCGACGACACCGGCGACGGCACCGGGGCCGACGCCGGGGCCGAGCGGGTGCTGCACGTGCACCTGGGCCTGTACGGGACGTGGACGCTGGGCGAGGGGGAGCCGCCCGAGCCGCGCGGCGCGGTGCGCGCCCGCCTGGTCGCCGAGAGCGGCTGGGCGGACCTGCGCGGGCCGAACGCCTGCACGGTGCTCACCGCCGCGGAGGTCGCGCAGCTGCACGCGCGACTGGGCGCGGACCCGCTGCGCGCGGACGCCGACCCCGACGCCGCCTTCGCGGTGGTGCAGCGCTCCCGCGTCGCGGTGGGTGCCCTGCTCATGCAGCAGGAGGTCGTCGCGGGCCTCGGGGCCATCTACCGCGCGGAGCTGCTGTTCCGCGCCGGGGTGGACCCGTACCGGCCGGGCCGGGAGCTGGGGCGCGAGGCGTGGGACGCGCTGTGGGCCGACGCGGTGCACCTGCTGGGGACGGACGTGCGCACCGGGCGCATCGTCACCACCCGCCCGGCGCACCGCTCGGACCCGCGCGGTGCGCCGTCGGAGGAGGACCGCTTCTACGTCTACCGGCGCGGGGGGCAGCCGTGCCGGGTGTGCGGCACCCCGGTGCGGCACGCGCAGATGGTCGCCCGGCACCTGTTCTGGTGCCCCACCTGCCAGCCGGCCTGACCCTCCCTCACCGACCGCCGGTGGCCCCGGCGGCGACCTCGGCGGCCAGCTCGGCGCCCAGCCCGCGCGCCAGGTCCTCCAGCAGCGGCCCGGCGTGCGCCAGGCAGCGCGTCGTGTCCGGCTCCACGTCGGTCAGGGCGCGGGCGTCCACGAACCCGGCGGCGCGCCAGCGCTCCTCGGGCAGCGCCCGCCGGCCGCTGACGACGACGACCGGTGCCCCCAGCTGCGCCGCGGCCCGCGCCACGCCCACGGGCGTCTTGCCGCCCAGCGACTGCTCGTCGAAGCTGCCCTCCCCGGTGACGACGAGGTCGGCGCCCGCGGCACGCTGCGGCCAGCCCACCAGCTCCAGGACGACCTCGACACCGGGCCGGCGCCGGGCGCCGAGCAGGCCGAGCGCCACCAGGCCGGTGCCGCCGGCGGCCCCCGCCCCGGGCGCCTCGCGCGCGTCCGGGGCGCCGGCGGCCGCCAGCGCGTCGGCGAGGCGGGTCAGGCCCGCGTCCAGCGCGGCCACCTGAGCCGGGTCGGCGCCCTTCTGCGGGCCGAAGACCGCCGCCGCCCCGCGCGGGCCCAGCAGCGGGTTGTCCACGTCGGCGGCCAGCGTCCAGCGCACCTGCCGCACCCGCGGGTCCAGGCCCTCCAGGTCCACGCGCTCCAGGCGGTTCAGCGCCCCGCCGCCGTCGGGCAGCTCCCGCCCGTCGGCGTCGAGCAGCCGCGCCCCCAGGGCGGCCAGCAGCCCGGCCCCGCCGTCCGTGCAGGCGCTGCCGCCGACCGCCAGCACGACCTCGCGGGCGCCGTCGTCCAGGGCGGCGCGCACCAGGTCGCCGGTGCCGCGGGAGGTCGCGGCCAGCGGGGCGCGCACGCCGCCGGGCAGCCGGTCCAGCCCCGACGCCTGGGCCAGCTCCACCAGGGCCGCCGCTCCGTCCTCCCGGCGGGCCCAGGTCGCCGCCACGGGCTCGCCCGTGGGCCCGGCCACCGTGGTGGTGACCGCGCGCCAGCCGGCGGCGACCGCGGCGTCCACCGTGCCCTCGCCCCCGTCGGCGACCGGCACCTCGCTGACCCGCAGGTCCGCCGCGGCCCGGGCCGCGCCGAAGCCCGCGCGCAGCCCCGCGGCCACGCGCGCGCACACCTCGGCGGAGGTCAGGGACCCCTTGAACTTGTCGGGGGCGACGACGACGTGCAGGGGCAGCGACACCGGTGTCCGCGCGATCACGGCGCCAGCCTGCCAGGTGCGCGTGCGCCGCGGGGGCCGGGTGCGCACGATGTCGCCCGTGGCGAGCGGGAGGCTGACGGCCGGTGACGTGGCGTGCTGGGTGCTGAAGACGGCCGCCGACGTGGCCGGCCTGGCGGGTGCGCCGGCGGGGCGCGCGGTGGGGGAGGCGGTGGAGCTGGCCCGCTGCGTGCACCCGACGTACCGCCTCGGGCTGGTGCGCGCGGGGGCGCCGGTGCTGCTGTGGCGCAGCGGCCGCGACGCCGGCGTCCGGGCGGTGGGGGAGGTGCTGGCCGCGCCCGCCGACGGCGCGGTGCGCGTGGCGCTGCGGCCGCTGGCCGAGCCGGTGCCGCGCGCGGACCTGCTGGCCGACGCCCGCTTCCGCTCGGCGGAGGTGGTGCGGGTCCCCGTGGGCGCCAACCCGTCCTTCCTGACGCCGGAGCAGCTGGCGGCCGTGGTCGAGCGTCTCGCCCCGGCCGCCGGCTGGCCGCCGCCCCGGCGCCCGCGGTGGGCGTGATCGCGTTCCGGCGCGCCGCTCGCGCCCGGGTGTGCCACGTTGGAGGCAGTCCCGAGCGAGGAGAGTGCCGTGCGCGTCGCGCTGATGTCCCTGTCCGTCGCCGGTCTGGTCGCGCTGGCCGGGTGCAGCACGCAGACCACCGAGAGCACCACCGAGGAGACCGAGGTGGTCAACGAGGAGGACCTCGGCCCCGCCGAGGAGGAGGTCGAGGAGGTCACCGACGAGGCGCCGCCCGTGGGTGACGCCGCCGTCGAGGAGGAGGTCGTCGTGGACTCCTGCCTGGTCGTCGACGGGCGGGTCGTCGCGGGCCTGACCGTCAACAACGGCGAGGTGGACCCGCGCAGCTACGTCATCACCGTCGCGGTCGCCGGCCCGGACGGGCAGCCGCTGACCGAGGTGGAGGCGACGGCGGACGACGTGCGCTCCGGGCAGGTGGTCGAGGTCCAGGCGGTGGGCGACGTCGCCGACCCGCCCGCGGAGGTGACGTGCGAGCTCGCCGACGTCAACCGGTTCTGAGCGCGGACGCGAAGAGCCGCCGCCCGGAGGGGCGGCGGCTCTTCGCGCGTGCGGAGCGGGCGACGGGAATCGAACCCGCGTAGCTAGTTTGGAAGACTAGGGCTCTACCATTGAGCTACGCCCGCGCGACCGCTCCACGCGCCCCCGGAAGGGGCGTGCGCCGCGGTCGGTGCCCAGCTTAACGGGTCCGCAGCGGTAGCCTGTCGCGGTACCCGCCGTGCGCGGCGGGTCGCGGGGTGTGGCGCAGCTTGGTAGCGCGTCCGCTTTGGGAGCGGAAGGCCCCCGGTTCGAATCCGGGTACCCCGACGGCCACCGCCCGGTGGTCCGCGGCCGACGTGCCGCGGCGCTCGGGCGGGACGACGCCCCGGCGCGGACGGCTAGGCTTCCGCGGTGCGCCGGGGCACCCCGGTGCACCGCACGCCTGACCACGACCTCCGCACCGCGCGGAGAGACCCCAGGAGAACCCCGCTGTGAAGAGCGACGTCGAGACCCTCAACCCGACCCGGGTGAAGCTGACCGTCGAGGTCGGCTACGACGAGCTGAAGCCGAGCCTCGACGCCGCCTACAAGTCGATCGCGGGCCAGGTGCAGGTGCCGGGCTTCCGCCGGGGCAAGGTGCCCCCGCGCGTGATCGACCAGCGCTTCGGCCGCGCCGCGGTGCTGGAGGAGGCCGTCAACGACGCGCTGCCGAAGTTCTACCAGCGCGCGGTGGAGGAGAAGGAGCTGCGCCCGCTGGGCCAGCCCACCGTCGACGTCTCCCAGGCGCCGGACCCCAGGACCGGCGGCGACCTGCGCTTCTCGGTCGAGGTGGACGTCCGCCCGAGCCTGGAGTTGCCGGTCCTGGAGGACCTCGAGGTGTCGGTGGACGACCTGTCCATCTCCGACGAGGACGTCGACGCGCGGCTGACGTCGCTGCGCGAGCGCTTCGGCACCCTGACCGGCGTGGACCGCCCGGCCGCCGACGGCGACTTCGTCTCGCTGGACCTGCGCGCCGAGATCGCCGGCGAGGAGATCGAGACCGCCAAGGGCATCTCGTACCAGGTCGGCCAGGGCAACATGATCGTCGGCCTGGACGACGCCGTGACGGGCCTGTCCGCCGAGGGCAGCACCACCTTCACCGCCCCCCTGGCCGGTGGTGACCGCAAGGGCGAGGACGCCGAGATCACCGTGACGGTGCAGTCCGTCAAGGAGCGCGTCCTGCCCGAGGCCGACGACGACTTCGCGCAGCTGGCCAGCGAGTTCGACACCCTGGAGGAGCTGCGCGCCGACCTGCGCACCCAGGTCGAGCAGTCCAAGAAGTTCGAGCAGGGCCTGCAGGCGCGCGACCGCGTCCTGGAGAAGCTGCTGGAGCTGGTCGAGGTGCCGGTGCCCGAGTCGCTCGTCGAGGCGGAGATCCACTCCCACCTCGAGCGCGAGGGCCGCCTGGAGGACGCCGAGCACCGCGCGGAGATCGACGAGAGCACGCGCGCCGCGCTGCGCAGCCAGCTGCTCCTCGACGCCCTCGCCGAGCGCGAGGAGATCGGCGTGGAGCAGCAGGAGCTGCTGGAGTACCTGATCGGTCAGGCCCAGCAGTACGGCATGGAGCCCAACCAGTTCGTGCAGATGGTCGACCAGTCCGGGCAGGTCCCCGCGATGGTCAACGAGGTGCGCCGCCGCAAGGCCCTGGCGGTGGCGATGGAGAAGGCCACCGTCAAGGACGCCTCGGGCAACGTGGTGGACCTCGAGGAGCTCGTGGGCGGTCCCGAGGACGACGAGGAGGCTCCCGCGGGCGCCCCCGAGGGCGTTCCCGCGGAGGCCGTCGAGCAGCGCGCGGACGGTGCCGAGGACGCGGCGGACGCGCCGGAGACCGGTGAGACGGTCGACCCCGTGGGTGACGACGCGCAGGCCGCGGCCGACGCGGCCGCGACCGGGCAGCCGCAGGACGCCGAGGACCAGGACAGGGCCTGACCCCCGGCCGCACCGGCGCCGGCCCCCGGGGCCGGCGCCGGTGCGCCCACAGCGAAAAGGCCCCGGCCCCGACATGCCCCCGACGGCCTGCGCGTTAGGGTCGATCGAGATCGGCGGGACCCTCCGCCGGCCCCCGTCCGCGGGGGTGGTCGACGCCAGGAGAGGGCCAGGGAACAGCGTGAGCGAGATCTTGAGCGCACCGGGACTGGTGACGCCGCAGCACGCCCGCACGCCGGGCACGCCGGGGATGGGCCTCGACGACAACGTCTACCAGCGGCTCCTGCAGCAGCGGATCATCTGGCTGGGCTCGGAGGTCCGCGACGAGATGGCCAACGCCATCTGCGCGCAGCTGCTGCTGCTGGCGGCCGAGGACCCGGACGCCGACATCTACATGTACATCAACTCGCCCGGCGGCTCGGTCTCCGCGGGCATGTCGATCTACGACACGATGCAGTACATCAAGCCGGACGTGGCGACCATCGCCACCGGTCTGGCGGCCTCGATGGGCCAGTTCCTGCTGTGCGCCGGTGCCGCGGGCAAGCGCTCCGCGCTGCCCCACGCCAAGATCATGATGCACCAGCCCCTGGGTGGCCTGGGCGGCTCCGCGAGCGACATCAAGATCCTCGCCGAGCAGATCATCATGACGAAGAAGCAGATGGCCGAGCTCATCGCGCAGCACAGCGGTCAGAGCTACGAGACCATCACCCGCGACTCCGACCGGGACCGCTGGTTCACGGCGGAGGAGGCCCAGGAGTACGGCCTGATCGACCACGTCGTGGGCCGCTCCAGCGAGGTCTCCGGCGGTGGGGGCACCGGTGCGTGAGCCCGGGGGCCGGCCCCCGCTGCACCTCCCGCCGCACCTGACCGCCCAGATGGGAGACCGCCCGATGGACCAGCACAGCCGCCTGAACCCCGCGTACGCGCCGTCGGCGCGCTACGTGCTGCCGCAGTTCGAGGAGCGCACGTCCTACGGGATGAAGCGCTCGGACCCGTACACCAAGCTCTTCGAGGACCGCATCATCTTCCTCGGCGTGCAGGTGGACGACGCCTCGGCGGACGACATCATCGCCCAGCTGATCGTCCTGGAGTCCCAGGACACCGAGCGCGACATCATCATGTACATCAACTCGCCCGGTGGGTCCTTCACGGCCCTGACGGCGATCTACGACACGATGCAGTACATCCGCCCGGACATCCAGACGTACTGCATGGGCCAGGCCGCCTCCGCGGCGGCCGTCCTGCTGGCGGCGGGCACCCCCGGCAAGCGCTTCGCGCTGCCGAACGCCCGCATCCTCATCCACCAGCCGGCGATGTCCGGCGGCGGCTACGGGCAGGCCTCCGACCTGGAGATCCAGGCGAACGAGATCCTGCGCATGCGCACCTGGCTGGAGGAGACGCTGGCGGCGCACTCGGGCCGCACCGCCGAGCAGGTCGGCGCGGACATCGAGCGCGACAAGTTCCTCTCGGCGCAGGAGGCGGTCGAGTACGGCCTGATCGACGAGGTGCTGGTCAGCCGCAAGGCGTCCGCGGTCACCCGTTAGGCAGCAGCGCACCGAGCGTCCCGGGGGGCCGGTCTGGCACCGTGTCCCCCGGGGGCGTGTAATGAGTCCGCGGCGCGCACCCGGCGGGTAGCGTGGACGAGTCGTGACGGTGCCGGGGACCCGGCTCCCGCGGGGTCCGCGGACCCGTCGAGCAGGACGAGGAGAGGAATCCGTCGGTGGCACGCATCGGTGACGGTGGCGATCTGCTGAAGTGCTCCTTCTGCGGAAAGAGCCAGAAGCAGGTCAAGAAGCTCATCGCCGGCCCCGGCGTCTACATCTGCGACGAGTGCATCGACCTCTGCAACGAGATCATCGAGGAGGAGCTCGCCGAGGCCAACGACCTGGGCCTGGTGGAGCTGCCCAAGCCGCGGGAGATCTTCGAGTTCCTCGACCAGTACGTCATCGGCCAGTCCTCGGCCAAGAAGTCGCTGGCGGTGGCCGTCTACAACCACTACAAGCGCATCCAGGTCGGGGAGCCGGCCGCGAAGGGCCGCGACGAGGCCGTCGAGATCTCCAAGTCGAACATCCTGCTGATCGGCCCCACGGGCTGCGGCAAGACGTACCTGGCGCAGACGCTGGCCAAGATGCTCAACGTCCCCTTCGCCATCGCCGACGCCACGGCCCTGACCGAGGCCGGCTACGTGGGCGAGGACGTCGAGAACATCCTCCTGAAGCTCATCCAGGCCGCCGACTACGACGTCAAGAAGGCCGAGACGGGCATCATCTACATCGACGAGGTCGACAAGATCGCCCGCAAGTCGGAGAACCCCTCGATCACGCGGGACGTCTCCGGCGAGGGCGTTCAGCAGGCGCTGCTGAAGATCCTCGAGGGCACCACCGCGAGCGTGCCGCCGCAGGGCGGCCGCAAGCACCCGCACCAGGAGTTCATCCAGATCGACACCACGAACGTGCTGTTCATCGTGGGGGGCGCCTTCGCGGGGCTGGACCGCATCATCGAGTCCCGGGCGGGCAAGCAGGGCCTCGGCTTCGGTGCGCAGCTGCGGCCCACGGGGACGGCCAAGCCGGAGCCGACGTTCGGTGACGTCATGCCCGAGGACCTCATGAAGTTCGGGCTCATCCCCGAGTTCATCGGTCGCCTGCCCGTCATCACGTCGGTGGAGAACCTCGACCGGGACGCGCTGGTGCGCATCCTCACCGAGCCGCGCAACGCCCTGGCCAAGCAGTACCAGCGGATGTTCGAGCTGGACGGCGTGGAGCTGGAGTTCACCCCCGACGCGCTGGAGGCGGTGGCCGACCAGGCCATCCTGCGCGGCACCGGTGCCCGCGGGTTGCGCGCGATCCTCGAGGAGGTGCTGCTGCCGGTGATGTTCGACGTGCCCAGCCGCGACGACATCGCCCGCGTGGTGGTGACCCGCGAGGTGGTCCTGAAGAACGTCAACCCCACGCTGGTGCCGCGGGAGGCGCCGGCGCGCAAGGGCAGCCGGGAGCGTCGCGAGAAGTCGGCCTGAGGTCCGCGGCCGGGTGCCGCCGGACCGGCGAAGGGCCCCGTCCCCGTGCTGATCAGCAC
>NZ_JBBBEM010000007.1:0-65030 GCF_037154035.1 Kineococcus sp. G2
GAACCAGGCCGTGGGCATCGGCGTGGCCGTCTTCGGCACGACCCTGAAGGTCGCCGTCGACGTGCAGGCCGTCCTGCAGCGGGACTGACGCCGCGCACCACCGCGAAGGGCCCCGTCCCCGTGCTGATCAGCACGGGGACGGGGCCCTTCGCGGTGGTGCGCGGCGTCAGTCCCGCTGCAGGACGGCCTGCACGTCGACGGCGACCTTCAGGGTCGTGCCGAAGACGGCCACGCCGATGCCCACGGCCTGGTTCCAGTTCATCCTGAAGTCGTCGCGGTGCAGTTCGGTGGTGGCGCTGAAGGCGGCGCGGGTGCCGCCCCAGGGGTCGGCGCCGGAGCCGGTGTAGGTCAGCTCCAGCTGCACGGGGCGGGTGGTCTCCAGCAGCGTCAGCTGCCCCGGCAGCAGCCAGCGCCCGCCGTGGCGCTGCACGCCGCCGGCGGTGAAGCGCAGGTGCGGGAAGCGGGCGGCGTCGAGGAAGTCGGGGGAGCGCAGGTGCTCGTCGCGCTGGGCGTTGCCGGTGTCGATGGAGGCGGTCTCGACCTCCACCTGCACCGTCGAGGCGGTGACGTCGCCGACCGGCACCGTGATGACGCCGCCGAAGCGGGTGAAGCGCCCGTGCACCGCGGAGATGCCCAGGTGGTGGGCGGTGGCGGTGATGGAGGAGTGGGCGGTGTCGATGACCCACACCCCCGGTGGGGGCACGTCCTGCCCGCCGGTGCGGCGCAGGTGGACCTCGCCGGCGTTCCAGGTGCCGTGCGCGGGGACCACGACGCTGCTGGCGCGCGGTTCGTGGGCGGGCGCGGCCACCAGCAGGGTGGCGGCGCCCGCGGGCACGGCCGGCACGGCGAAGGTCCCGTCGCCGCCGGTGACGGCGCGCGCCACCTGGCTGCCGTCCGCCCCGAGCAGGGTCACGGCGGCGCCGGGCACGGGCCAGCCCTCCCGGGTCAGCACGCGGCCGGTGCCCGGCACGGTGCCGGCGGGCTGCCCGCCGGTGCCCGCCACCGGCTGGACCGGTTCCCGGGCGCTCACAGCTGCTGCGCCCGGGCCGGGGCGTCCTCGGAGGCCCCGGCCGAGCCGAGGGTCACCTGCACCGCGGAGACGGTGTCCTCCTCCACGTCCACGCTCGTGGCCACGGGTGCGTACCCGGCCGCGGTGAGCGTGTAGTGGCCGCCGGCGAGGTCCTCGAAGCCGTAGCCGCCGTCGGCGTCGGTGAGCACCGAGCCGACGACCTGCCCGCTGTCGTCCACGAGGGTGACGGTGGCCTCGCGCAGGCGCCGGCCGTCGCTGGCGGCGACGACGGTGCCGGTGAGGCGGCCGCCGCCGGTGAGCAGCAGGTCGCAGGCCAGGGCCCCCGCGTCGGGGACGTCGATGCTGCGGGCCAGCGGCCGGTGCGACTCGCTCTGCGCGGTGAGCACGTAGCCGCCGCCGACGAGGCCGCCGAAGGAGTAGCCGCCGTCGGTGCCGCTGCGGGTGGAGCCGACCACCTGCCCGGTGACGTCGGTCAGCGTCACGAGGGCGCCGTCCACGCCCCGGTCGGTGTCGGTGGCGGTGTCCCGGGTGAGGACGCGGCCGGTGATGGCCGAGCGGCCGGACAGGACGACGTCGCGCTGCACGGGGGCGCTGCCCACGCCGACGAGCGTGGCGGACGGCGCCACGTGCGGGGCGGCGACGATGAGCAGGTAGGTGCCGCCGGTGGGCAGGTCGACGCGGTAGCCGCCGTCGTCGCCGCTGGAGGTGCGCGCCACCTGCTGACCGCTCTGGTCGGCCAGGGTGACCACCGCGGCGGGCAGCGGGCGCCCGTCCGGGTGGCGGACGGTGCCGGACAGGGACAGCCCGGCGTCGGTGCGCTCGGCCGTCGGCGCCGCCGGTGCCGCGCCGCCTCGGGCGGTGGTGCCGTCCGGGGCGGCGGCGCCGTCCTGCGCCGCGGTGCCGTGCTCGGGCGCGTCGGCGGCGACCGGCGGCTGCACGGGAGTGGTGCCGGTGGCGGCAGCGGTCTCGGGCACCATCGCGGGAACCGCGTCGTCGCTGCGCAGCGCGTTCTCCTTGAAGAAGAGGGTCACGAGGAAGGCGACGAGGGCGAAGGGCGCGGCGACGAGGAAGACGTCCGCGATGCCGGCACCGTAGGCGGACATCACCAGGGTGCGCACCGGCTCGGTCAGCTCCGACAGGTCCGGCAGGCTGCCGCCGCTCAGGGACGCCAGGGCGGCCGGGTCGACGCCCGCGTCGCGGACGCCGTCGACCAGGTGCTCGGTGACGCGGTGCCCGAGGAGGGCGCCGAGCGCCGAGACGCCGATGGCGCCGCCGAGGCTGCGGGAGAAGGCGACGAACGAGCTGGCCGAGCCCAGGTCCTGCGGGGCGACGACGTTCTGCACGGCGAGCACGAGGTTCTGCATCATCGCGCCGACGCCCACGCCGACCAGGGCCATGAAGACCGCGACGAGCCAGTAGTCGGTGTCGTACGCGACGGTGCTCATGAGCCCCAGGCCCGCGGTGAGCAGGACGCCGCCGGAGACGAGCCAGCCCTTCCAGCGGCCGGTGCGGGTGATGAACTGCCCGGCGATCGTGGAGGACAGGAACAGCCCGAGGATCATGGGGATGGTCGACAGGCCCGAGCGGGTCGGCGACTGCCCGCGACCCAGCTGGAAGTACTGGCTGAGGAAGATGGTGGCGCCGAACATCGCCACGCCGACGAACAGGCTGGCCAGGGCGGACAGCACGATCGTGGGGTTGCGGAAGAACCGCAGCGGGATGAGCGGGTCCTTGGCGCGCGACTCGGCGAGCACGGTGAGCGCGAGCAGCACCACGCCGGCGGTCACGAGCGCGACGGTCCACCACGAGCCCCAGTCGAACTGGTGGCCGGCGAGGGAGACCCAGACGAGCAGCGCGGACACGCCGCCGGCCAGCAGCAGGGCGCCGAGGTAGTCGATGTGGACCTCGCGGCGCGGCTGCTCGGGCAGCTTGAGGCGGAACTGCAGCACGAAGAAGGCGATGACCGCGAACGGGACGCCGACGTAGAAGCACCAGTGCCAGGACAGGTGCTCGGTGAGGACGCCGCCGATCAGCGGCCCGCCCACGGTGGCCAGGGCGAACGTGGCGCCCAGGTAGCCGGAGTAGCGACCGCGCTCGCGGGGGGTGACCATCGAGGCGAGGATGACCTGGGCGAGGGCCAGCAGGCCGCCGCCGCCGATGCCCTGCGCCACGCGCAGCGCGATGAGCATGCCCATGTTCGTCGACAGGCCCGCCACGGCGGAGGCGACGACGAACAGCACGAGGGCGACCTGGACGAGCAGCTTCTTGGAGAAGGTGTCGGCCAGCTTGCCCCAGATCGGGGTGGAGATCGTCGTGGCGAGCAGCGCGGCGGTGACGACCCAGGTGTAGCTGGACTCGGTGCCGCCGAGGTCGTTGACGATCGTGGGCAGGGCGTTGGAGACGACCGTGGAGGACAGGATCGCGACGAACATGCCGAGCAGCAGCCCGGACAGCGCCTCGAGCACCTGCGCGTGGGTCATCTTCACGGGTGCGGCCTGCTGCGGTGGTGCGGTGGGGGTGCTCATGCGTTCCTCCGCGGGGTCTTCTGCAAGGTCTTCTCCTGAAGGGTGGTGCCGGCCAGCTTCCGCAGCAGGCGGGCGAGGTCGTCGACCTCGGTGTCGTCCCAGTCGGCCAGGCGAGCCGCGAGCGCGCCGACGACGCGGTCGCGCTGCGCCCGCAGCTCGCCCTCGCCGGCGGCGGTGACGCTCAGGCGCTGGGAGCGGCCGTCGTCGGGGTCGGGGGAGGTGGTCAGCAGCCCCTTGTCCCGCAGGTGGGCGACGTGGCGGCTGACGGTGGACAGGTCCAGGCCGAGCCCCTCGGCGACCTCGCTCATGCGCAGGCTGCCGTGCTCGCGCACGATCGAGAGCGCCGCGGTGCCCGGAAGGGACGCCGTGCCGGCGAGGTGCCGCCGGGCGCGCAGGAGGTGCGGCAGGACGGAGACGAGCGCGGTGCAGGCGGTGGTGGTGGCCATGGTCACCTCGGGGGAGCTGTTGGTTTGTACAGGCAACGATATGCCGAGTGGTTGCACCACGCAAGTCGCCCCCGCGAGACGTCGTCTCGCGGGGGCGGCGGGTGCGGGGGAGGGGCTCGCTCAGAGCTGGGAGTTCAGGCGCGCCACGAGCGTGGCCAGCTGGGTCATGTCCTCCTCGGACCAGTCCTGCAGGCGCGCGTACAGGCGCTCGCGCCGGGCCGCCCGGGCGGCCTCCACCTTCTCGGCGCCGAGCGCCGACATCCGAAGCCGCACCGCCCGGCCGTCGGTGGGGTCGGCGGCCCGCTCCACCAGGCCGAGGCTCTCCAGCAGCTGCACCTGCCTGCTCAGGGTCGGCTTGCCGATGCCGAAGAAGGCCGCCAGGTCCGAGGGGCGGGCGTCCCCGACGTCGTCCAGCCGGACGAGCAGGCTGTAGGCCTCGGGCTCGAGGTCCGGGTGCACCGTGCGGGCCGTCTCCCGGCTGATCGCGCGCGAGCGGCGCAGCAGGACGGCGAGTTCTCGCTCCAGGTGGTCTGCGGCCTCGGGGTGCACGGGGGAACCGTACCGTCCCCGCCCCAGCCGGCGGGGGACTCGTGCGACACGCCGGACCCACCCGTTGTTGTGGTGGCGGACGCGCACCCCTAAGGTCGCCGCGATGCATCGGACCGATGCATCGACCGGTGCAGGAGGTGGTGAGCGGGTGCGCAAGCGAGGTGACGTGCTGCCCCTGGCGGTGCTCGCGCTGCTCGCCGACGGCCCCCTGCACGGCTACGAGGTGCGCCGTCGCCTCGACGTGCGGCTGGGGGCGTTCCGCGCCCTGTCGTACGGCACGCTCTACCCGTGCCTGCGAGCCCTGCAGGCCGGCGGCTGCCTCATCGAGACCAGCGAGCAGCGCCAGCCGGGAACCGTCAGCACCAAGCGGGCCCGGGTCGTCTACGAGATCACCGACCACGGCAGGGAGCGGCTCGCGGAACTGCTCGAGGAGGCCGGGCCCTCCGCCTGGGAGGACGACGCGTTCGGGGTCCGCCTGGCCCTGTTCCAGCGCGTGGCCCCCCGCACGCGGCTGCGCATCCTCGAGGGCCGCCGCGCCCGGCTGCTCGAACGGCTCGAGCAGCTCACCACGTCCATCGAGCGGGCCCAGGCCCAGCTCGACGCCTACGCCCTCGAGGCGCAGCGGCACGGTCTGGAGACCGTGCGCAGCGAGGTCGACTGGCTGGACCGCCTCATCACGGCCGAACGCCGTGCCCCCGCCCGGCCGGGCGTTCCGGCCGCACCCCTCACCGAGGAGAGTTGATGTCCGAGATCCGCGTCGCGATCGTGGGGGTGGGCAACTGCGCCGCCTCCCTCGTCCAGGGCGTCCACTTCTACGCCGACGCCGACGAGACCACGACCGTGCCCGGCCTCATGCACGTGCGCTTCGGCGACTACCACGTGAGCGACGTGACGTTCGTCGCCGCGTTCGACGTCGACGACAAGAAGGTCGGCACCGACCTCGCCGACGCCATCGGCGCCAGCGAGAACAACACCATCAAGATCTGCGACGTGCCCACCACCGGGGTCACCGTCCAGCGCGGGCACACCCTCGACGGCCTGGGCCGCTACTACCGCGAGACCATCACCGAGTCCAGCGCCGAGCCCGTCGACGTGGTCGCCGCGCTGCGCGAGGCGCGCGCCGACGTCGTCGTCTGCTACCTGCCGGTCGGCTCCGAGGACGCGGCGAAGTTCTACGCCCAGTGCGCCATCGACGCCGGCTGCGCCTTCGTCAACGCGCTGCCCGTCTTCATCGCCAGCACCCCCGAGTGGGCGCAGAAGTTCACCGACGCCGGCCTGCCCATCGTCGGCGACGACATCAAGTCCCAGGTCGGCGCCACCATCACGCACCGGGTGATGGCCAAGCTGCTGGAGGACCGCGGCATCAAGCTGAAGCGGACGTACCAGCTCAACGTCGGCGGCAACATGGACTTCAAGAACATGCTGGAGCGCGACCGCCTGGAGTCCAAGAAGACCTCCAAGACCCAGGCCGTCACCAGCAACGTCCAGGCCGACTTCGGCACCCGCGACGTCCACATCGGCCCCAGCGACTACGTCCAGTGGCTCGACGACCGCAAGTGGGCGTACGTGCGCCTGGAGGGCGAGGCGTTCGGCGGCGTGCCGCTGAACCTGGAGTACAAGCTGGAGGTCTGGGACTCCCCGAACTCCGCCGGCGTCATCATCGACGCGGTGCGCGCCGCGAAGATCGGCCTGGACCGCGGCATCGGCGGCCCGCTGCTGTCCCCGTCGGCGTACTTCATGAAGTCCCCGCCGGAGCAGCGCGACGACGAGCGCGGTCGCGCCGCCGTCGAGGAGTTCATCGCCGGGACCGTCGAGCGCTGATCGGCCGTCTTCCCGCGCGGAACCCCGTGGTGCACCTCGTACCGCGGGGTTTCGTCGTTTCCCGGCTCGGGTTCGTCGCCGGGTGGCGGGGCGGTCCGGTCGTCGGGCTCTCCGCCCGCGCCACCGTTCCGGGGAACGTCACCTCGGGGGTCAGGCGCGGGCTCCGGACGCCCGTCGACCGGACCACCCCGCCACCCGCCACCGGCCCGCCAGGCCGGCCACGGCCCCGCGAGAACTCGACGGAGAACGCGGCGGGAAGCACGACGGGCCGCCCCCGCGAGGAGGCGGCCCGTCGACGGGGAGGGCGTCAGTCCTGCTCGGCGATCTCCGCCTTCGCGGTCAGCACCGGCGCCTGCTCGCCCTCGGCGACCGGCACCTCCTGCCAGGTGAGGGAGGCGGCGCGGCTGGCGGCGAGCACGTCCGCCTCGGCGCGCCCCGCGTCGGCGATCACGGCGGCGGGCCCGTAGACGGTGGCGGCGCTCAGCGGGGTCTTCTGCGAGACCTTCGCCTCGCTCTTGACCTTGCGCAGCGCCGAGAGCGCCTGACCGGCACCGCCGAGCACACCGATCGCGGCGGTGTCCTCGGAGGCCGGGCCGAGCTCGTCCACGACCGGCCAGGAGGCGGTGTGCACCGAGCCGTCCTGCCACCACGACCACACCTCCTCCGCGGCGAACGGCAGGAACGGCGCGAACAGCCGCAGCAGGGTGCGCAGCGCGATCGCCGCGGTCGCCCGCGCGGACGCCTGCGCCGCCTCGCCGCGGGCGCCGTAGGCGCGGTCCTTGACGAGCTCGACCCAGTCGTCGCAGAACGTCCAGAAGAACCGCTCGGTGACGTCGAGGGCGGTGGCGTGGTCGTAGCGCTCGAAGGCGGCGGTGGCGGTGCGCACCACCTGCGACAGCTGCACGAGGACGCTGGCGTCCAGGGGTTCGGTCACCGCGGCCGGGTCGGCGGCGGTGCCGCGCTCCACCCCCAGGCCGAGGACGAACTTGGAGGCGTTGAGCAGCTTCATCGCCAGCCGCCGGCCGACCTTCATCTGCCCGGTGTCGAAGGTGGCGTCGGTGCCCAGGCGCGAGGACGCCGCCCAGTAGCGCACCGCGTCCGAGCCGTGCTCCTCCAGCAGCCCCTGCGGGGTGACGACGTTGCCCTTGGACTTGGACATCTTCTTGCGGTCCGGGTCGAGGATCCACCCGGACAGCGCCGCCTTCGACCACGGCAGCCCACCGGTCTCCAGGTGCGAGCGCACCACGGTGGAGAACAGCCAGGTGCGGATGATGTCCTGCCCCTGAGGGCGCAGGTCCATGGGGAACACGCGCCCGTACAGGTCGGGGTCGCGCTCCCAGCCGCCGGCGATCTGCGGGGTCAGCGAGGACGTCGCCCAGGTGTCCATGACGTCGGGGTCGGCGGTGAAGCCGCCCGGGACGCCGCGCTGCGACTCCTCGTACCCCGGCGGGGTCTCCGAGGCGGGATCCACCGGCAGGGTGGACTCCTCGGGCAGGACCGGCGCGTCGTAGCGGGGGGTGCCGTCCTCGTCGAGGGGGTACCACACGGGGAACGGCACGCCGAAGAACCGCTGCCGGGAGATCAGCCAGTCGCCGTTCAGCCCGGAGACCCAGTGGTCGTAGCGGTGCTTCATGTGCTCCGGGTACCAGGTCAGCTGGGCGCCGCGCTCGAGCAGCTGCTCGCGCAGCTGCTCGTCGCGGCCGCCGTTGCGCAGGTACCACTGCCGGGTGGTGACGATCTCGAGGGGCTTCTCGCCCTTCTCGTAGAACTTCACCGGGTGCACGATCTTCTTCGGCTCGCCGACCATCGCGCCGGACTCGCGCAGCGCCGCGACGACCTTCTCCTGCGCGGTGTGCACGGTGGCGCCGCCGATCTCGGCCCACAGCTGCTCACCGGGGCCACCGGCGATCCACTCGGGCGTCTCGCGCACCAGCCGGCCGTCCCAGCCGATGACGGCGCGGGTGGGCAGCTGCAGCTCGCGCCACCACGTGACGTCGGTCGTGTCGCCGAAGGTGCAGATCATCGCGATGCCGGAACCCTTGTCGGGCTCGGCGAGGCGGTGCGCGACGACGGGCACCTCCACCCCGAACAGCGGCGAGCGCACGGTGGTCCCGAACAGCGGCTGGTAGCGCTCGTCGTCGGGGTGCGCCACGAGGGCCACGACGGCGGGGATGAGCACGGGCCGGGTGGTCTCGATGAACACCGGCTCACCGCCGTCGGTGCGCTCGAACGCGACGCGGTGGTAGGCGCCCTCGCGCTCGCGGTCCTCCAGCTCCGCCTGGGCCACCGCGGTGCGGAACGTGGTGTCCCACAGGGTGGGTGCCTCGGCGGCGTACGCCTCGCCGCGGGCGAGGTTGCGCAGGAACGCGCGCTGGGCGGCGGCGCGGGAGGTCGCCGAGATCGTGGAGTAGGTGTGCGACCAGTCCACCGACAGGCCCAGGCGCCGCCACAGCGACTCGAAGACCTGCTCGTCCTCGGCGGTCAGCCGCTCGCACAGCTCCACGAAGTTGCGGCGGGAGACCTGCACGAAGTCGCGGTCGTTCTTCGGCGCCTTCTCCGGGGGGGTGAAGGACGGGTCGTACGGCAGCGAGGGGTCGCAGCGCACGCCGTAGTAGTTCTGCACGCGCCGCTCGGTGGGCAGGCCGTTGTCGTCCCAGCCCATCGGGTAGAAGACCGACTTGCCGCGCATGCGCTGGAAGCGGGCCACCACGTCGGTGTGCGTGTAGCTGAACACGTGGCCGACGTGCAGGGAGCCGGACACGGTGGGCGGCGGGGTGTCGATGGAGTAGACGTCGGCGCGCTCGCGCGAGCGGTCGAAGGCGTACGTGCCGCCCTCCTGCCACGCGGGGGCCCAGCGCTCCTCCAGCCCGTCCACGGTGGGGCGGTCGGGGACCGAGACGCCGGCGGCGGTGCCGTCCGGGCGGTGCGGGGGTGCGGGCGCGGTGCTGGCGTCGGACATGCCGCCCATCATCCCGCAGGCGCTCGCGGGGTGGTGCGCACCCCGGGACGGCGCCCCGGGACGGTCGGTGGGCGGTGGCCCGGGCGGTCAGCCGCCCGGGCCACCGCGCCGCTCACCTCCCGTGGAAGCGGCGGCCGGTGACGCGCTCGGAGACGCCGACGCGGTCCAGGTACGGCGTGATGCCACCGGTGTGCAGGGGGTGGCCGGTGCCCAGGACGAGGCACACGTCGACGTCCTCGGGCCCGGCGACGACGCCCTCGTCGAGGACGCGGCGGACCTCGTCGGCCAGGGCGTCCTGCACCCGCCGCAGCAGCTCCGGCCCGCTCACCGGGTGCTCGCCCTGCACGAGCACCCGCTCGGCGGCGCCGGTGGCCTCCACCGGCCCCTTCGGGGTGACCAGGGGCGGCGAGCCGGCCTCGACCCAGCGGCGCAGGTTGTCTGAGACGCGGTAGCGCTCGGGGAACGCGGCCGCCAGCGTCTCGTGCACGTGCAGCATGACGGCCGGCCCCACGAACGAGGCGAGCCGGAACGGCGTCATGGGCAGGCCCAGCTCGTCCAGGGCGTGCTCGGCCTCCAGCAGCGGGGTCCCGGCGTCCACGGCGCGCACCACCTCGTCGAACATGCGGGTGGAGATGCGGTTGACGACGAACGCGGGGGCGTCGCGCACCAGCACGCACGTCTTCTTCAGCCGCGCACCCACCGCGAACGCGGTGGCCAGCGTCGCGTCGTCGGTGCGCTCGGTGCGCACCACCTCCACCAGCGGCAGCACCGCCACGGGGTTGAAGAAGTGGAACCCGACGAACCGCTCGGGGTGCTCCAGCACCGAGGCCATCTGCGTGACCGACAGGGAACTGGTGTTGGTGGCGATGACGGCGTCCTCGCGCAGCAGGGGTTCCAGCTCGCGCAGCACGGCGTGCTTGACGGCCATCTCCTCGAACACCGCCTCGATCACGAAGTCGGCGCCGGCCAGGGCGGACTTGTCGACCGAGCCGGTGACGGACGCCTTGAGCCGGTTCGCGACGTCGGACGTGACGCGCCCCCCGGCGAGCAGGTCGTCCACCCCGGAGCGCACGAACTCCAGGCCCTTGGCGACGCGCGCCTCGTCGACGTCGGTGAGCACGACGGGCACCTGCAGGCGGTGCAGGAGCAGCAGGGCGAGCTGGGAGGCCATCAGGCCGGCACCGACGACGCCGACGGAGGTGACCTCGCGCGCCAGGTCCTTCGGCGGTGCCCCGGTGGGCTTCTTGCCGCAGCGCTGCACGAGGTCGAACGCGTACAGCCCGGCGCGCAGCTGCGGGGAGACGACGAGGTCCGCGACGGCGGCGTCCTCGGCGGCGAAGTGCTCCTCGCGCGTGTTCGTGCGGGCGGCGGCGATGAGGTCGAGCGCCCGGTAGGGGGCGGGGGCGGCGCCGCGCACGCGCGCGTCGGCGACGGCCCGGCCGCGGGCGACCGCTGCCTCCCACGCGGCGGCCTCCTCGGCACCGGGCAGCGGGACCCGGCGCGGCACCTGGACCTCGCCGGCGAGGACGCCCGAGGTCCAGCGCAGCGACTGCAGCAGGAAGTCGGCGGGTTCGGCGGCGAGGTCGGCGACGCCGAGCTCGACCGCCTGCGGGCCGGTGATCGTGCGGTTGTTCGCGAGCGCGTTCTCCACCGCGATCCGCACGGCGACGTCGGGGCCGGCCAGGTGCGGCAGCAGCCAGGTGCCGCCCCAGCCGGGCACCAGGCCCAGGTGGGTCTCGGGCAGGCCCAGGCCGCGGGCGGTGGTGGCGACGGTGCGGTACGTGGCGTGCAGGGCGGTCTCCAGGCCACCGCCCAGGGCGAGGCCGTTGACGTACGCGAAGCTCGGCACGCCCAGGGTGCCGAGCCGGCCGAGGACGTCGTGGCCGAGGCGCCCGGTGGCCAGCCCGCTCTCGCGGTCGGGGGTGGTGGCCATGGACTTCAGGTCCGCCCCGGCGCAGAAGACCCCCTGCACGCCGGTGATCCCCACGGCGGCGACCTCCCCGGCGGCGGCCAGGCGCTGCGCCTCCTCCAGCGCCTCGCGCAGCTGCGGCAGCGTCCCGGGCCCCAGCACGAACGGCTTGCGCGGATCGCCCGGGTCCAGGGTCAGCAGGGCCAGGCGGCCGGAGCCGGGCCGCCCGGTGGGTTCCCCGGGGGCACCGGGCAGGTCCAGGAGGCGGACGTGGACGGGCATCAGCGGGCCTCCCCGGCGCTCGCGGTGGTGGGTTCGTGTGCGGCGTGGTGCGGGTTCTCCCAGATCACCGTGCCGCCCTGGCCGAGCCCGACGCACATGGCGGTCAGGCCGTAGCGGACCTCGGGGTGCTCGGCGAACTGCCGGGCCAACTGGGTCATCAGCCGCACACCGGAGGCCGCCAGCGGGTGGCCGATGGCGATGGCGCCGCCGTAGGGGTTGACGCGCTCGTCGTCGTCGGCGATGCCGAAGTGGTCCAGGAAGGACAGGACCTGCACGGCGAACGCCTCGTTGAGCTCGAACAGGCCGATGTCGTCGATCGTGAGCCCGGCGCGGGCCAGCGCCTTCTCGGTGGAGGGGATCGGGCCCAGGCCCATGACCTCCGGTTCCACGCCGGCGTAGGCGAAGCCGACGAGGCGCATGCGGGTGCGCAGGCCCAGCTCGGCGGCGGTGCCCTCCTCGGCGACCAGGCAGGCGGTGGCGCCGTCGGTCAGCGGGGAGGCGTTGCCGGCGGTGACGCGCCCGTGCGGGCGGAAGGGGGTGCGCAGACCGGCCAGACCCTCCACGGTGGTGCCGGGGCGGGCCAGCTCGTCGGCGGTGGCCAGGCCCCAGCCCCGCTCGGAGCTGGCCACGGCGACCGGGACGAGGTCGGCGCCGACCCTCCCCTCGGCCACCGCCCGCGCGAACTTGCGCTGGCTGGCGGCGGCGTACTCGTCGGCGCGCTGCTTCGTCAGGGCGGGGAACCGGTCGTGCAGCGCCTCGGCGGTCTTCCCCATGTCCAGGGCGTCGGGGGAGACGATGCGCTCGGTGAGGAAGCGCGGGTTGGGGTCCATGCCCTGCCCCAGGGGGTGGTGGCCCATGTGCTCCACGCCGCCGGCCAGCGCCACGTCCAGGGCGCCCACCGCGATGGAGGCGGCCGTGGTGGTGACGGCCGTCATGGCGCCGGCGCACCAGCGGTCGATCGCGTAGCCGGGGGTCGTCACCGGCAGGCCCGCCAGCAGGGCGGCGCTGCGGCCGAGGACGAGCCCCTGGTCGCCGCTCTGGGTGGCGGCGGCGATCGCGACCTCCTCCACGCGCTCGGGCGGCAGGGAGGGGTTGCGCCGCAGCAGCTCGCGCAGGCAGGCGACGACGAGGTTGTCGGCGCGGGTCTGCGCGTGCAGGCCGTCGGGGCGGGCCTTGCCGAAGGGCGTGCGCACGCCGTCGGCGAACACGACGCTGCGCGCGGGGGTGGGGCGGGCCACGGGACCTCCTCGTTCGGTGGCGTGACCGCAGCGGTGCGGCCGGGGGCCACGGTACGCCGTACCGACGGTAAGCGGTACCGCTGGTGACAGGTACTTCCCGGCGGGTCGGCCCGGCCGCTCACCGGGGCGCGCCGCGCGACCCTGGTGTCGGGGTGCGGCGGCGCGGTAGACCTGGGTAACCGCTTGCCTGACGATCGAGGAGGATCGTGGTGCTCAGCAGAAGGACGTTCGTCGCCGGGGTCACCGGGGGGAGCGCCGTCAGCGCCGTCCCCCCGGCGGCCGCCACCCCCGCCCCCGCAGGTCCTCCCGGTGCCGCCGCCCCGGCCCTGGACCCGTTCCGCGGTCCCGACGTGGACCGCCCCTTCGTCGACCGGGCGCTGCGTGCCGCCGAGGCCGCCGCCCCCGGCGTCCTGGAGGGCTACCGCACGCAGATCGAGGGGCTGTGGCCGTACCGCGCCGTGGCGCGCTCGGCGCTGCGGCTGGCCGCCCTGCACGTCAGCCCCCGCTCGGCGTTCCACGCCGACGCCGGCCTGGCTGCCGCGATCACCGAGATGGCCGCTGCGCTGCGCGCGGACCAGCACCGCGACGGCACCTTCGACGTGGGCAACCTGCACACCCCGCCGGACACCGCCTTCGTCGTGCGCGACCTGTGCGAACTGCTCACCCTGCTGCGCGCGGCCGCCCCGCAACGCGGACCGGACCCGCTGCGCGCGGCCCGGGACGACCTCACCGCGGTGCTCACCGCGGCCGGGCGCGCCATGGCCACGGGCGGGGTGCACACCCCCAACCACCGCTGGGAGGTCAGCGCCGCGCTGGCGCAGACCGACCTGCTGCTGCCGGACCCGGCCCACCGTCGGCGGGTCGAGGAGTGGCTGGCCGAGGGGGTCGACGTCGACGGCGACGGGCAGTACTCCGAGCGCAGCCCGAACTACGCCTTCGCGGTGACCAACCCGTCGCTGCTGGCGATCGCTCGTTGCACCGGCCGCGTCGACCTGCGCGCTGTGGTGCGCCGCAACCTGGACCTGCAGCTCGTGCTCGCCGAGGACGACGGCGCCGTGGAGTCCGTGCAGTCGCGGCGGCAGGACCAGGGCCAGCGCAAGGACCTCGCCGACGGGCTGCTGCAGTTCCGCGAGATGGCGCTGCGCGACGGCGACGGCCGCTACGCCGCCGTGGTGCAGGAGCTGCTGGCGCGCACCGACGACGCGGCCCGCTACGGCGACGCGGACCTGTGGGCGCAGCTGCTGGTGCACCCCGACCTGGCCGCGCGCCTGCCGCGACCGCGACCGTGGCGGGTCGACGGCACCCGCGTCCTGGCCGGCAGCGGGCTGGCCCGGCTGCGTGCCGGCGACTGCACCGCCACCGTCTACGCCGGCACTGACGGCGGCGAGGACGAGGACCGGCCCGGCCCCATCGCCTCCGGCCTGGCCACGAACCCCACCTTCCTGCGCTACCGGCGCGGTGCGGCGGTGCTGAGCTCGGTGCGCTTCTCCCCGCGCTTCTTCTCCACCGGCCACTTCCGCGGGCGCGGCCTCGAACCGCTGGCCGACTCGGCGTTCCGCACCTCGCAGCGCATCACCGCCGGGTACTACCAGCCGCTGCCGCCCGGGCGCCGCCGCCCCGACGGCGACTACGACCTGACCGGCGAGGGTCGGTTCTGGGCGGCCATGAGCTTCGACGAGCGCGTGCGTGATGAGCGCGTGCTGGAGACCACGGTCGTGGTGCGGCCGGTGGCCGGCGACCTGCGCCGCGGGTTCGACGTCGAGTTCGCGGTGGGCGGCACCGAGGAGGACGGCGACGTCCCGGCCGTGGTCGAGCTCGCCTTCGCCGGCGAGGGCGAGCTCGAGGGCACCGTCGTGCTGCAGGAAGCCGCCGACGGCGCGCCCGCGGTGCACCAGCTCGTCGAGGGGTGGGGGACCTGGCGCAGCGGCGGGGACGAGGTCCACTTCGGTCCGGGCACGGGATCGGGTCCCCGCCAGCCACCGGTCGTCGACCCCGGCGAGCGCTACACGTGGCTCGGCGGCGACCTGGTGCCCAGCGGCACCCGCGTGCTGCTGACCACGACCGTCCCGCGCCGCTGGACCCTCTCGCTGCGCTGACGGCGGAACCCCGCGGCGCCGGGACGCGCGTCCCGGCGCCGCGGGTAGGATCGGGTGCACAGGCGTCGACCCGGCCATCACCGGTGAGCCTCCGGAAGAACGGGCGCCCGCCCCGGCGGGTGCCCCACTAGACCCGGACGGGTCCGGCCCGTGACAGCCGGACGACGAGCGGTCGTCGTCGCACCTCCCGCTGCGGAGGGGCGCCGGCGGCAAGCGGGGTGGTACCGCGGCACCGCCGGCCCCGGCGGGAGTCGTCCCCGCGGGCAGCAGCGACGTCGTCGAGGAGCACTCGTGTCCGAGGTCACGGACGAAGCACAGGAGCAGGCCCCCGAGCGGGGCGGCGGCCCCGCCGAGAACAGCGGTGCGAGCCCCCGCTTCCCGGAGATCGAGCGCGCCGTCCTCGACTCCTGGGCCGCCGACGGCACCTTCGCCGCCAGCGTGGACGCCCGGCGCGGCTCCGCCGCGGGGGAGTTCGTCTTCTACGACGGCCCGCCGTTCGCCAACGGCCTGCCCCACTACGGGCACCTGCTCACCGGGTACGTCAAGGACGTCGTGCCCCGCTACAAGACGATGCGCGGGTTCCAGGTGGAGCGCCGCTTCGGCTGGGACACCCACGGCCTGCCCGCCGAGGTCGAGGCCGAGCGCCAGCTCGGCATCACGCACAAGTCCGAGATCGAGTCCATGGGCATCGAGCGGTTCAACGACGCCTGCCGCACCTCCGTGCTGCGCTACACGCGCGAGTGGGAGGAGTACGTCACCCGGCAGGCGCGCTGGGTCGACTTCGAGCACGACTACAAGACCCTCGACACCGACTACATGGAGTCGGTGATGTGGGCGTTCAAGACCCTGCACGAGCGGGGCCTGGTCTACGAGGGCTTCCGCGTCCTGGCGTACTGCTGGCGCTGCGAGACGCCGCTGTCGAACTCCGAGACCCGCCTGGACGACGTCTACCGCAACCGGCAGGACCCGGCCGTCACCGTCGGGTACCCGCTGCTGGGCTCCGAGGCGCACCCGGAGCTCGCCGGTGTCCTCGCCCTGATCTGGACCACCACGCCGTGGACGCTGCCCAGCAACCTGGCGATGGCCGTGAACCCGGAGCTGGACTACGTCGTCGTCGACGGCGCGCCCGGCACCGAGCACGACGGCCGGCGCTTCCTGCTCGCCGAGGCGAGGCTGGGCCACTACGCCCGCGAGCTCGGCGAGGACGCCGCCGAGCGGATCAGCGCCCGCTACCGCGGCACCGACCTGCTCGGCGAGCGCTACCGCCCGCCGTTCGGGTACTTCGAGGGGCGCGAGAACGCCCACCGGGTGCTGGCGGCCGACTACGTCACCACCGACTCCGGCACCGGCGTCGTGCACATCGCCCCCGCCTTCGGCGAGGAGGACAAGCTCGTCACCGACGCCGCCGGCATCGTGCCCGTGGTGCCGGTGGACTCCCGCGGCCGGTTCACCGCCGAGGTCCCCGACTTCGCCGGCCAGCACGTCTTCGACGCCAACAAGCCCATCGCCCGCGCGCTGAAGGACGGCGTGCCCAGCGGGGCGCTGCTGCTGCGCCAGGAGACCTACGACCACCCGTACCCGCACTGCTGGCGCTGCGGCAACGCCCTGATCTACCGCGCCGTCTCCAGCTGGTTCGTGGCCGTCACGAAGATCCGCGACCGGATGGTCGAGCTCAACCAGGAGATCACCTGGGTGCCCGAGCACGTCAAGGAGGGCTCCTTCGGCAAGTGGCTGGCCGGCGCGCGCGACTGGTCCATCAGCCGCAACCGATACTGGGGCAGCCCCATCCCCGTGTGGGTCTCCGACGACCCGGCGTACCCGCGCACCGACGTGTACGGCTCCCTGGACGAGCTGGAACGCGACTTCGGCGTGCGCCCGGCCGACCTGCATCGCCCCCACGTCGACGAGCTCACCCGGCCCAACCCCGACGACCCGACCGGGAAGTCGACCATGCGCCGCGTCCCGGAGGTCCTGGACTGCTGGTTCGAGTCCGGGTCCATGCCGTTCGCGCAGGTGCACTACCCGTTCGAGAACACCGAGTGGTTCGAGAGCCACTACCCGGGCGACTTCATCGTGGAGTACATCGGGCAGACCCGCGGCTGGTTCTACACCCTGCACGTGCTGGCCACCGCCCTGTTCGACCGGCCCGCGTTCCGCACCTGCGTCTCCCACGGCATCCTGCTGGGCGACGACGGGCGCAAGATGAGCAAGTCGCTGCGCAACTACCCGGACGTGACCGAGGTCCTCGACCGCGACGGCTCCGACGCCATGCGCTGGTTCCTCATGAGCTCGCCCGTCCTGCGCGGCGGCAACCTCATCGTCACCGAGCAGGGCATCCGCGACTCGGTGCGCCAGGTGCTGCTGCCGCTGTGGAACACGTTCCAGTTCTTCCAGCTGTACTCCGGCACCTCCAGCCACACCCCGCGCTGGCGCACGAGCTCGCCGGACGTGCTGGACCGGTACGTGCTCGCCAAGCTGCACGACGCCGTGGCCGCGGTCACCGCGCAGCTCGACGAGCACGACATCGCCGGCGCCTGCGAGAGCGTGCGGCAGTTCCTCGACGTCCTCACCAACTGGTACGTGCGCCGCTCGCGCGCCGCGTTCTGGGACGGGGAGTCCGAGCGAGCCCGCGACGCCCTGGACACCCTGCACACCGTCCTGGAGACCACCGCGCGCATGCTCGCGCCGCTGCTGCCGCTCGTCAGCGAGCACGTGTGGCGCGCGCTCACCGGCGGGCGCTCCGTGCACCTGACCGACTGGCCGGACCCGGTGGACCTGCCCGCCGACGACGCGCTCGTGGCCGCGATGGACGCCGCGCGCTCGGCGTGCTCGTCGGCGCTCGCGCTGCGCAAGGCCGCCGGGCTGCGGGTGCGGCTGCCGCTGAACCGGCTGGAGGTCCTCGTGCCCGACCCCGCCGCGCTCGAGCCGTTCGGCAGGCTCGTCGCCGACGAGGTCAACGTCCGCGAGGTCGCCCTCGGGCACGTCGACCGCGCCGTCGAGTACGGCGTCAGCGCCAAGCTCACCGTCAACGCCCGCGCCGCCGGCCCGCGGCTGGGCAAGCAGGTGCAGCAGGCCATCAAGGCGTCGAAGTCCGGCGACTGGGAGGAGCGCCCCGACGGCACCGTGATCGCCGGGGGGATCGAGCTGCACGAGGGCGAGTACGAGCTGACCACCACCGTCGAGGGCGAGAACCCGGGCCTGGCCACCGCCGCCCTGGACGGCGGCGGGTTCGTCGTCCTGGACACCACCGTCACGCCCGAGCTGGCCGCCGAGGGCGTCGCCCGCGACGTCGTCCGCCTCGTGCAGCAGGCCCGCCGCGACGCCGGCCTGCACGTCAGCGACCGCATCCGGCTGACCGTGGCCGCGGACGGGCCCGTGTGGGAGGCGCTCGTCACCCACCAGAACCTCGTCGTCGACGAGACCCTGGCGCAGCAGTTCGGCTCCTCCGGGCAGGCCGAGGCCCTGCCCGCCGAGCGCGCCACCCTCGTGGCCTCCGTCGAGGGCCACGAGGTCCGCATCGCCGTCGAGAAGCTGGAGGAGCGGTGAGCGGCCCCCACCCGCGCTCCGAGCGGGCCCGCACCCCCGTCGACGACCCCCGCTACGCCGAGGTCGTCGCCTCGATCCTCGCGCGCAACCCCGAGCACCGCGTCCACCCCACCCTGGAGCGGGTGCGCGAGGCGTGCGGCCTGCTCGGCGACCCGCAGCGCGCCTACCGCGTCGTGCACGTCGCCGGCACCAACGGCAAGACGTCCACGGCGCGCATGGTCGAGCGCCTCGTGCGCGAGCACGACCTGCGCACCGGCCGGTTCACCAGCCCGCACCTCGTGGACGTCACCGAGCGCATCTCGATCGACGGCGAGCCGATCGACCGGGCCGCGTTCGTGCGCGCCTTCGACGACGTCGAGGCGGTCGTCGAGATCGTCGACGCCCGCGCCGCCGAGCGCGGTGACCCGCGCCTGAGCTTCTTCGAGGTCCTCACCCTCATGGCGTTCGCCGCGTTCGCCGACGCCCCCGTGGACGTCGCCGTGATCGAGACCGGCATGGGCGGCACGTGGGACACCACGAACGTCGTCGAGTCCGACGTCGCCGTCGTCACCCCGGTGTCGATGGACCACGAGGCGTGGCTGGGCTCCACCCTGGAGGAGATCGCCGCGCAGAAGGCCGGCATCGTCAAGCACGGCGCCACGTTCGTCATGGGCCCTCAGGAGGAGGAGGCCGCCGGCGTCCTGCTGGCGCGGGCCGCCGCCGAGCGCGTCACCGTGCTGCGCGAGGGCGCCGACTTCGCCGTGGAGTCCCGCTCCCTGGCCGTGGGCGGGCAGCTGGTCTCGCTGCGCACCCGCGGCGGCCTCTACACCGACGTCCTGCTGCCGCTGCACGGCGCCCACCAGGCGTCCAACGCGGCGGTGGCGCTCGCCGCCGCCGAGGCGCTGCTCGCGCTGCCCGGCGACACGCTGGTGCCCGGCCTGGTGGAGGCCGCGTTCACCGACGCGAGCTCCCCGGGGCGGATGGAGGTGCTGCGCACCTCCCCGCTGGTGCTGGTGGACGCCGCCCACAACCCCGCCGGGGCGCAGGCGCTGGCGGAGGCGGTCTCCGAAGCGTTCACCCTCACCCGGCTCGTCGGCGTCGTCGCGATCGCGGGGGACAAGGACGTCGACGGGTTCCTCGCCGCCCTCGAACCGGTCCTGGCCGAGGTGGTCGTCACCCGCACGTCCTCGACCCGCTCGCTGGAGCCGACCGAGCTCGCCGACGTCGCCGAGGGGGTCTTCGGCGAGGACCGCGTGCACGTCGCCGAGCGCCTCGACGAGGCCCTGGCGACCGCGGTGGACCTCGCCGAGTCCGAGGGCGGTCCCGGAGCGGGCGTCCTCGTCGCCGGTTCCGTCGTCCTCGCCGGGGACGCCCGGCTGCTGCTGGCCCGGGGAGGTGCGCGGTGAGGAACCCCAAGCGCGTCCTCGCGGCGTCCACGCTGGTCTCCGAGGCGCTGGTGGTCTTCTTCGCCACCCTCGCCGCCACCGCCCTGCACCGCGAGGAGCAGGCCCGCTACCTCGTCGCCGGCGGGGTGCTGGTGCTGCTGTGCGTGCTGTGCGCCGGGCTGCTGCGCTCGCGCGCCGGCTACGCCCTCGGCTGGGTGCTGCAGGTCGTCATCGTCGCCTCCGGGTTCGTGGTGCCCGAGGTGTTCCGCTGGACGATGGTCGTCATCGGGCTCGCCTTCGCCGGCATCTGGTGGGGGTGCCTGCACATCGGCGAGCGCGTGGAGCGCGAGCGCGAGCAGGTCGCGCGCGGGCTGGCGCGGCGGTCCGGTCCCGAGGGCTGAACGGACGGCTGGACCGACGGCGGGCCGCCGCCGGGTGGGGGAACCACCCGGCGGCGGCCCGCCGGCCGCGCTGCGCGGGTCAGGCGCGGTGCGGGGCGGGCTCGTCGTCCGTCCCCATCTCCTCCAGCTCGCGGCCCTTCGTCTCCGGCACCGCCTTCAGGACGAAGAAGAACGACAGCAGCGCGAACGTCGCGTACACGCCGTAGGCGAACGTCAGGCCCAGGTGCTCGGTCATCGGCGGGAACGTCGTGGAGATCGTGAAGTTCGCCAGCCACTGGGCGGCGGCGGCCACCGCCAGGGCGGCGGCGCGGATGCGGTTGGGGAACATCTCGCCCAGCAGGACCCACACGATCGGGCCCCAGGTGGCGCCGAAGCCGATGACGAAGAGGTTCGCGGCGACCACGGCGACCGGCCCCCAGGCGCCGGGCAGGCTGATGTCCTCGCCGGTGCCGACGGCCTGCGAGAAGGACACCGACATGACCGCGAGGGCGACGAACATGGTCGCGGAACCGGCGATCAGCAGCGGCTTGCGGCCGATCTTGTCGACGGTGGCGATGGCGATGAAGGTGACCACGACGTTGGTGACCGAGGTGATGGTGGAGGTGGTGAACGCGTCCTCGGACTCGAAGCCCACCGACCGCCACAGCGACGTGGAGTAGTAGAAGATCACGTTGATGCCGACCGCCTGCTGGAAGACCGAGAGCAGGATGCCGATCCACACGATCGGCTTCAGGCCCAGGCGCGGCCCGCGCAGGTCGCGCAGGCTGGGCTCGTCCTCGCGGTGCAGGCTGGTGCGGATCTCACCCACCTTGCGGCGCACCGCCTCGGCGCTGCGGGTGCCCAGCACCTCGCGCAGGACCTCGCCGGCCTTCTGGGTCTCGCCCTGGGCGACGAGGTAGCGGGGGGACTCCGGGATCTCCAGGGCGAGCAGGCCCCACACCACGGCCGGCACGATCTCGACGAGGAACATCCAGCGCCAGGCCTCCCAGCCCAGCCAGGTGGTCTCCGCGGCACCGCCCGCCGAGTTGGCGATGAACGCGTCGGTGAGCAGGGCGACGAAGATGCCGACCGTGATGGCCAGCTGCTGCAGCGAGCCCAGCCGGCCGCGGATGCGCGCGGGGGCCACCTCGGCGATGTAGGTGGGGGCGACGACCGAGGCCACGCCCACGCCGACGCCGCCGAGGGCGCGCCAGAGGATGAAGTCCACCACCCCGAAGGCGAAGGCGGAGCCGACGGCGCTGGCGGCGAACAGCACCGCGCCGATGATCATGACGATCTTGCGGCCGAACCGGTCGGCGAGGCCGCCGGCGAACCAGGCGCCCAGGGCCGCGCCGAGCAGGGCGCAGGAGACCGCGAAGCCCTTCAGGGTGGGGCTGAGGTCGAACTCACCGGCGACGGCGTCGACCGCGCCGTTGATGACGGCGGTGTCGAACCCGAAGAGGAAACCGCCGATGGCGGCCACCACGGAGATCAGCACCACCTTCGTCGTGGTGTTCGACTCCTCCTCGGCCTGCGGGTCTTCACCGGCGGTGGACATCCCGGGCTCCTCGTGCTCTGCGGCGTCGCGGACGACGGGCGCTCCGGTGCGGAGCCCGTCCCCGATGGTCCGCCCGTGATCCGCACCGCGCACGCCGGGGAGGGCTCAGGCGTCCTCGCCGCGGGCGGTCGCCAGGTCGTGCGCGGCCATGTCGACGGCCTCCTCCGCGCGCCGGGCGGCGTCCACCAGCCCGGCCAGCGCCGAGCCGTCGGGCACGCCCGCCGAGCGGGAGGCGTACGCCTTCGACAGGGCCCGCGCCTCGGCGGCCAGCTCGGCCAGCACCGCGGCGGCCTCCTCCCGCGCGGCGCGCAGGGCCTCCTCCTGCCCCCGCGTGTCCTCGCGGTCGCTGCGCAGCGCCACGCCGTCCTCCCGTCGTCGCCGGACCGGTGCCCCTCACCGGTGGGCCGCCATGGTGCCAGCAGGGGGATCGGTAGGGTGCGGGCCGTGGCCACGCAGACCGACGCCCAGCGCACCCTCGTCCTCGTCAAGCCGGACGGTGTCCGGCGCAGCCTGACCGGGGAGGTGCTGCGCCGCATCGAGGCCAAGGGCTACTCGATCGTGGCGCTGCAGATGCGCACCGCCGACCGCGATCTGCTCGCCGGGCACTACGCCGAGCACGAGGGCAAGCCCTTCTACGAGCCGCTGGTGGAGTTCATGTCCTCCGGCCCGGTCGTGGCGGCCGTCGTGGAGGGGCACCGCGCCATCGAGGGGTTCCGCTCCCTGGCCGGCACCACCGACCCCACGACCGCCGCCCCCGGCACGATCCGCGGCGACCTGGGGCGCGACTGGGGCCTGAAGGTGCAGCAGAACCTCGTGCACGGCTCCGACTCGGAGGAGTCCGCCGCCCGCGAGATCGGGCTGTGGTTCCCGAACCTCTGACGCGCCGATGAGCCCGGCGCCGCGCTGAGGTCTCCACGGGCGGGAGGGCCCGCCCGTGCCCCGACCCGCGAAGGAGACCGGCCGTGCGCATGATCTTCGTCAACCTGCCGGTGGGCGACCTGGGGGCCTCCGAGGCGTCCTTCGCCTCGCCCTGCTGCACGCGCCGGAGAAGTGGAGGGGCTTCCTGCACTCGGAGCCGGCGGCTCCGGGTGCGCGCCGGCGGTGGACTTCGGCTGGATGTACGGGGTGAGCTTCCGCGACCCGGACGGGCACGTGTGGGAGGTCAGCTGGATGGACGTCGAGGCCGCCCGCCGGGCCGGGGGCGTCGGCGCCTGAGCGGGGCGGTCCCCGCGGGCGGCGCCCCGTCGCCCCTGTCGACCCGTGCGGGCGCAGGCGTGCGCGTCTAGGGTTCCCGGCGTCGCCGCGAGGGCGCGGCGGCGCCCCGAGGGCGCGGCGGCGCCCCGAGCGCCTGCGAGGAGGACCCGATGGCCACCGAGTTCCCGACCGCCCGCACCGCCGTCGTCACCGGAGGGGGCTCGCCGCGCGGCATCGGGCGGGCCCTCGCGCACCGCCTGGCGCGCGGCGGCTGGTCCGTCGCCGTCCTCGACCTCGACGGCGCGGCCGCGCGCACCGTCGCCGGGGAGCTGGAGCAGGAGGGGGCCGCGGCGATCGGCGTGCAGGTCGACGTCGCCGACCCGGCGTCGGTGGAGGCGGCCGCCGCCGCGGTCGAGCGCGACCTGCCGCCCGTCGTCGGGCTGGTGAACCTGGCGGGCGTCAGCTCGCCGACCCCGTTCCTGGACACCACCCCCGAGGAGTGGGACCGCGTCATGGCCGTCAACGCGCGCGGCACGTTCCTCGTCACGCAGCGGTTCGTGCGGGGCATGGTCGAGCGCGGCCTGGGGCGCGTGGTGAGCGCCTCCTCGGTCTCCGCCCAGCGCGGCGGCGGCACCTACTCCAAGGTCGCCTACAGCGCCTCCAAGGCGGCGATCATCGGCCTCACGCGGGCCCTGGCCCGGGAAGTCAGCCCGCTGGGCGTGACGGTGAACTGCGTCGCCCCGGGACCGGTGGACACCGACATCATGGGCGGGCCGCTCACCGACGAGCGGCGGGCGGCGATGGCCGCCGACGCCCTGGTGGGACGGGTCGGCACCGTCGACGACGTGGCCGCGCTGGTGGAGTTCCTGCTCGGCCCGGACGCCGGGTACGTCACCGCCGCCACCTACGACGTCAACGGCGGCCTGCAGATCTCCTGAGGCGGTGCCGAATCCTCCCCTTCCCGCACCGCCCCTCCTGCCGCGGAAACCATGGTTTCCGCCCCGCAGAGGGTCCTTCGAAGGGCGGAAACCATGGTTTCCGCGGCAGGAGGGGTCAGCGGGAGGCGGCGTACGCGGCCCAGGCGGCCTCGACGGCGGTCAGGGCCGTCTCGTCCTGCAGGGAGGTGACGTCCCCGCCGCCGCGGCCGGCCGTCACGTCCGCCACCAGCCGGCGCATGATCTTCCCCGAGCGGGTCTTCGGCAGGTCGGGGACCACGACCACGTCGCGGGGCTTGGCGACCGGGCCGATCGCCTCGGCGACGTGCGCGCGCAGCTCCTCGGCCAGCGCCGCGTCGGAGGTGCCCGCCGCGTCGCCGCGGGTGATGACGAACGCGACGATCCGCTGCCCCGTCGTCTCGTCGGGAGCGCCGACGACCGCGGCCTCGGCCACCCGCGGGTGGGACACCAGCGCCGACTCCAGCTCGATGCTGGACAGCCGGTGCCCGGAGACGTTGAGGACGTCGTCGATGCGCCCGCCGATCCAGACGTACCCGTCGGCGTCCTTCGTCGCCGCGTCGCCGGCCAGGTACCAGCCCTGCTGCGCGTACGGCTCCCAGTAGGACTTCACGAACCGCTCGTGGTCGCGCCACACGGTGCGGGCCATGCCCGGCCACGGGCGGGTGATGACGAGGACGCCGGTCTCGCCGGGGGCCGTCTCGCGGCCGGCGTCGTCGACGACGGTGGCGGCCAGGCCCGGCAGCGGGACGGTGCCCGAGCCGGGCTTGAGCGGGGTCACCCCGGGCAGGGGAGCGACCACCGCCGCGCCCGTCTCCGACTGCCACCAGGTGTCCACGATCGGGCAGCGGCCGCCACCCACTTCGCGGTGCAGCCACAGCCACGCCTCGGGGTTGATGGCCTCGCCCACCGAGCCCAGCAGCCGCAGCGAGGACAGGTCGAAGCGGGCGGGCAGCTCCGGGCCGTGCTTCATGAACGTGCGCACCAGCGTGGGGGCAGTGTAGTAGGTGGTCACCCGGTGCTTCTCGATGATCTCGAAGTGCCGGCCCGGGTGCGGGGTCAGCGGGGAGCCCTCGTAGATGACCTGGGTGGTGCCGTTCGACAGCGGCCCGTACATCTCGTAGGTGTGCGCCGTCACCCACGCCAGGTCCGCCTGGCACCAGTAGACGTCGTCGTCCTTGACGTCGAACACCGCCCAGTGCGACCAGGACGCGTGGGTGAGGTAGCCGCCGCTGGTGTGCACCAGGCCCTTCGGCTTACCCGTCGTGCCGGAGGTGTAGATGATGAACAGCGGGTTCTCGGCGTCGAAGGACGGCGCGGCGTGCTCGGTGCTCTGCCGGTCCACGACGTCGTGCCACCACACGTCCCGGCCCGGCGTCCACGGCACGTCCGGCGTCAGGTCCCCGGTGCGCCGCAGCACCAGCACGTGCTCGACGTGGTCCAGGCCCTCCACCGCGGCGTCCGCGGCGCCCTTGACGGCCACCGCCTTCCCGCGGCGGAACTGCCCGTCGGTGCACACCAGCAGCTTCGCCCCGGTGTCCTGGACCCGGAACCGCAGCGCCTCGGCGGAGAAACCCCCGAACACCAGCGACACGACCGCGCCGATGCGCGCGCACGCCATCGTCGTCACGATCGTCTCCGGCAGCACCGGCAGGTACAGCACGACCCGGTCGCCGTGGCCGACGCCCAGCTCCTGCAGGGCGTTCGCCGCCCGGCACACCTCGTCCTGCAGCTGGGCGTAGGTGGTGGTGCGCGAGTCGCCGGGTTCACCCTCCCAGTGCAGGGCCACCTTCTCCCCGCGCCCGGCGGCGACGTGCCGGTCCACGCAGTTCACCGCCACGTTCAGCTTCCCGCCGGTGAACCACTGCGCCGTCGGCAGCGTCGAGCCGTCGAAGACGGTGGTGAAGGGCTCGTCCCACTGCAGCCGGCCGGCCTGCTCGGCCCAGAACGCCTCCGGGTCCGCCGCGGCGCGCGCGTACTCCTCCGCGCCCACGTTGGCGCGGGCGGCGAACTCGAGCGGCGGGGGGAAGACCAGGTCGTCGCCGGCGGTGACGGGGACGGTGCTCATGCGGGCGGGGCCTCCCGGGGTCGTGGGTCGGGCCGCCAGCGTATCCGCGCCGGGCGGGTGGGCCGGGGCCCAGCGCGGCTCCCCGTGCCGGCCCGGCCGGTGCCGTACCCTGGCCGAACCATCCAGAGCGGCCGAGAGACCTGGCTCGACGACGCCGCAGCAACCCCCGCGCGGAGGGTGCTCACGCCAGGACCGATGGGGGAGGCACGGCATGAGCACCAGCACGCCCGCCGCGGACGGCGGGGCGGCGTCCGAGGACGCGCGCCGCGAGGCCGCCGCCTGGGCCACCTGGCAGGAGTCCCCGTGGGGGCGGCTGCGCTACCGGGTGCTGGCGGCGCTGCTGCGCGAGCGGTGCGCGCGGCTGGGCCCGGCGCCGCTGCGGGTGCTGGACGCCGGTGGCGGCGACGGGCGCGATGCGCTGCAGCTGGCCCTGGCCGGCCACGAGGTGACGGTGCTGGACACCTCCGCGGACGTGCTGGGGGCGGCGCGCGCCGCGGCGGCGGCCGCCGGGGTCGGCGATCGGGTGCGCACCGTGGCGGCGGACCTGGAGGACCTCACCGCCCTGGCCGCGCTGACCCGGCACCGCGCCGGCGGATCCGGGTCGTTCGACGTGGTGCTGTGCCACGACGTGCTGCAGCACCGCGGCAGCCTCGCGCAGGTCGGCGCCGACGTGGCGGTGCTGGCGTCCTCCCTGCGCCCCGGCGGGCTGCTGTCGCTGATGGCGCCGAACCCGGCCGCCGACGTGCTGACCGCGGCGCTGCGCGACGGCCCGGCGCAGGCGTGGGTGCTGCTGGACGCCGAGCGCGGTGCGGACCCCGGCACCGGCCGCTCGGTGCTGCGCCTGGACCCCGCCGTCGTCGAGGCGGCCGCGGTGGACGCCGGGTGCGAGGTCGACGGCCGTGCCGGGGTGCTGACGGTGACGACGCTGCTGGAGGAGGCGCAGCGCACCGACGAGCGCGTCGTGGCGGACCTGGAGGAGCTGGAGGTGGAGCTCGGCCGGCGCGAGGAGTTCCGGCGCACCGCCCGGTTCTGGCACCTGGTGGCCCGCCGCCGCTGACGGGCACCTCGCACACGAGCCGGCTGCCGGTGCCGGTGGTGCGGCGGGTCAGCGGTGGTGCCCCAGGACGAACGTGCGGATGGCGGTGACCGCCGCGCCGCGCGCCCACTCGGGGAAACCCGTGTGCTGCACGTCGACGTCCAGCTCGGAGGCGTGCGGGTTGCGGTGCGCGCGGATCCCCGACTCCATCGCCTCGGCACCCACCTCCGCCAGCCCGGCGTTCTCCCCGGACACCAGCACCTTGCGCGGCATCGTCAGGTTCCCGATCGCCGCCAGCAGGACGCCCAGCGCCCGGGCGGAGTCGTCGACCACCCGGCGCGCCAGCGGCTCGCCGGCCGCGGCCAGGGCCAGCACCTCGTCGAACGCGACCGGTCGGCGCAGCGCCAGCCCGGCGCGCACCTCGACGGCTTCCCGGGTGAGCATCGCCTCCGCGCAGCCGGTGTGCCCGTCCGGGCAGAGGGGACCGGTGGGGTCCAGCGGGAAGTGCCCCAGCAGGCCCACCCCGGCGTCCGGGTGGTCCAGCACCTCGTCGTGCACGACGAGCCCGTACCCCACACCCGTGCCGACCACCACGACCGCGAAGTGGTCGCAGCGCCGGGCCGTGCCGAACCACTGCTCCGCGCGGGTCAGCGAGAGCACGTCGTTGTCGACGACCACCGGCAGGCCCAGCTCCGCCTCCAGGGCCCGCCCGAACGGCACGGACTCCCACCCCAGGTACCGGGCGGAGAGCACCTCCCCGTCCCGCGCGACCCGGCCGCCCAGGCCGACGCCGACGGCGCGCACCCGCGCACGTCCGGCGCCGGGGGAAGCCGCCAGGGAGCGCACCAGGTCGCCGACGACGGCGACGCAGGCGGCGGGGGAGCGGTCCGGCAGCGGCGCCTGCAGCTCCGCCACGACGCGGGCCCGCAGGGTCGTCAGGACGGCGTAGGCGGTGTCGGCGGTGAGCTTGACCCCGACGAAGTGGTGGCCGTCCTCCTCCACGTCCAGCGGGCGGGTCGGCCGCCCGGAGACCGGGTCGCACACCCCGGTGGTCTCCACGAGCAGGCCGGAGTCCAGCAGTGGCCGGGACAGCCGGGTCAGGCTGCCGGGGGACAGCTCCAGGCGGCGCGCCAGCTCGCTGCGCGGCAGCGGGCCGTCGAGCAGGACCTCCAGGGCGATGCTGTGGGCGGGACCGGTCAGCGGGGTCCAGGCCGTGCCCGGCCGCGCCGGGGCCGTCAGGCTCACGGGGCCTCCTCGGTGAGGGTCGTCCACCCGGGGGTGGTGCGCTGCCCGCACGCTACCCGAGTTCCGCGACGGAAGCGTGAAAGCGCTCGCACCCGCGAGGGGAAGGGTTTTCTCCGCCGTGAGTCACCGTTGACGTCACCCAGAGTTCTGCCGTACAACTCTGCCACCGCACGATCCCGACCACGACGACGTGATCCCCGGAGATGCCGTGACCCTGCTCCAGCACGAGAACCCCACCGCCGCCCGGGCCGCCGGCCCCGGGGAGGTGCTGCACCTGCGGGCGGCGGGCGTGAGCGTCGTCCTGCGCACGCACGCCGACCAGCTCCCCTCCGTCGTGCACTGGGGCGCCGACCTCGGCGACCTCGAGCCCGCCCTGCTCGACGACCTCGCCGCCGCCGGTGCCACCGCCCGCGCCAACAACGCCGTCGACGTCGAACGCCCCCTGGCGCTGCTGCCCGAGCAGGCCCAGGGCTGGAGCGGCACCCCCGGCCTCGCCGGCCACCGCGACGGCACCGCCTGGACCACCCGCTTCACCCCCACCGCGGTCGAGGTCACCGACGGCGGACCGCTCGGCGGGCGCGTCGAGGTCCGCGCCGAGGACCCCGCCGCCGCGCTCGCGGTGCACCTGCAGCTGGAGCTGCTGCCCTCCGGCCTGCTGCGCCACCGCGCGCACCTGACCAACACCGGTGCCGGCACCTACGAGGTCGGCTCCCTCGCGCTCGCGCTGCCCGTGCCGCCCGTGGCGACCGAGCTGCTCGACATGGCGGGCCGCTGGGGCAAGGAACGGGTGCCGCAGCGCCTGCCCCTCGTCGTCGGCACGCACGCCCGCGAGAACCGCCGCGGCCGCACGGGCCCCGACGCCCCGCTCGTCCTGGCGGCCGGCACCGCCGGTTTCGGGTTCCGCACCGGGGAGGTCTGGGCCCAGCACGTCGCCTTCAGCGGCAACCACCGCGCCCTCGCCGAGCGCCAGCACACCGGCGCCGCCGTCCTGAGCGGCGGCGAGCTGCTGCTGCCCGGGGAGGTGCGCCTGGCCACGGGGGAGGGGTACGGCACCCCGTGGGTGTACGCGGCCCACTCCGAGCACGGGCTCGACGGGATCGCCGCCCGTTTCCACACCCACCTGCGCTCGCGGCCGCACCACCCCGCGAGCCCGCGCCCGGTCATCGCCAACACCTGGGAGGCGGTGTACTTCGACCACGACCTCGGCCGCCTCACCGAGCTGGCCCGGGCGGCCGCCGAGGTCGGCGCCGAGCGGTACGTGCTCGACGACGGCTGGTTCCGGCACCGCCGCGACGACACCGCCGGCCTGGGCGACTGGTACGTCGACGAGGACGTCTGGCCCGACGGGCTCACCCCGCTCATCGACGTCGTCACCGGCCTGGGGATGCAGTTCGGGCTGTGGGTGGAACCGGAGATGGTCAACCCCGACTCCGACCTGGCCCGCGCCCACCCGGACTGGATCCTGCGCCCCGGCGAGGACGTCCTGCCCCCCGCGTCGCGCCAGCAGCAGGTACTGGACCTGGGGAACCCCGGTGCCTACGCGTACCTGCTGGAGCGACTGGACGCCCTGCTCACCGAGAACGACATCGCCTACCTGAAGTGGGACCACAACCGGGACCTGCTCGAAGCCGGTTCCGGGCCCGGCCGCCGGCCCGGTGTCCACGCGCAGACCCTCGCCGCGTACCGGCTCATGGACGAGCTGCGCGAGCGCCACCCCGGGGTGGAGATCGAGTCCTGCTCCTCCGGCGGCCTGCGCGTCGACCTGGAGGTCCTGGAGCACACCGACCGCGTGTGGGGCAGCGACTGCATCGACCCCCTGGAGCGCCAGCAGATCCAGCGGTGGACCACGCAGCTGCTGGCACCCGAGCTCATCGGCTCGCACGTCGGCGCCTCCCCGTCCCACACCACGCACCGCAGCAGCGACCTGTCCTTCCGCGCCGGCACCGCGCTGTTCGCCTCCTTCGGCATCGAGACCGACCTGACGCGGATGGACCCCGCCGAGCGCGCGGAGCTCGCCCGGTGGGTCGCCCTCTACAAGGAGCTGCGGCCGCTGCTGCACACCGGGACCGTCGTGCGCGCCGACCCGCACGACGAGTCGTCCGCCGTGCACGGCGTCGTGGCCGCCGACGGCGCCGACGGCCTGTTCGCGGTGGTGCAGCTGAGCACCCCCGACACCAGCGTGCCCGGACGGGTCCGCCTGCCCGGCCTCGAGGCGGACGCGACCTACCACGTCGCCCCTCAGCCGCCGGGCGACACCCCGGCGGTGCAGGGCGGGGACGTCCTGCCGTGGACCGCGGGAGGCGGCATCAGGATGAGCGGCCGGGCGCTGGCCGCGGTGGGCGTGACGACCTGCCTCCTGCAGCCGCAGCAGCTCCTCCTCCTGCGCACCCGGAAGGTCTGACGCCATGGCGCTCACGAGCAGAGCCGCTCGCACCCGCAGCTCGCTCCGGCCCAGCCTGCAGGTCCACGGCTACCGCCCGGACAGCAACGGGACCCGCCGCGAACGCCTCACGGCCCTGGCGTTCGTCCTGCCGGCGCTGCTGGGGTTCAGCGTCTTCTACTTCTGGCCCACCCTGCGGGGCTTCTACTACAGCTTCACCGACTTCGACGTCTTCAACCGCCCCACCTGGGTGGGCCTGGACAACTACGCCGCGATCCTGGACGACCCCACGTTCTGGAACGCGATGAAGGTGACGGTGCAGTACGTCGTCATCAACATCGGCACGCAGACCGTCCTGGCGCTGCTGCTGGCCGTCCTGCTGCACCGGCTGACCCGCTCGGTCCTCGTCCGCAGCGTCATCGTGCTGCCGTACCTCATCTCCAACGTGGTCGTCGCGCTGGTGTTCTACTGGATGCTCGACGCCCAGATCGGCATCACGAACCAGTTCCTCACCTGGATCGGCCTCGACGCCATCCCGTTCTTCGGCAGCCAGGACTGGGCCATCCCGACGATCGCCCTGGTGAACACCTGGCGGCACCTGGGGTACACGGCGCTGCTGATCTTCGCCGGTCTGCTGATGATCCCCGACCACGTGTACGAGGCCGGCCGGGTGGACGGCGCCTCGGAGTGGAAGATGTTCTGGCGCATCACGCTGCCGCTGCTGCGGCCGATCCTGGCGCTGGTGCTCGTCATCACGGTCGTCGGCTCGTTCCAGGCGTTCGACACCGTCGCCGTCACCACCGCCGGCGGCCCCGCCGACGCCACCAAGGTCATCCAGTACTACATCTTCGACCTGGCCTTCCAGCGCTACCAGTTCGGGTACGCGTCGGCGGTCTCGGTCGTCCTGTTCCTCATCCTCGCGGCCGTCGCCTTCGTCCAGTTGCGGCTGATGCGGGCGAACCAGTCCGACGTCGCCTGAGCGCGACCCGCAGCGAACGATCCCCAGGAGGCGACGTGGCCACCGCAGTGACGACGTTCGACGAGGCCGCCGCGGTCTCGCGGACCAGCAGGAACCGCCGGGGCAGGCCCGGGGCCGGGCGGGTCCTCGCCTGGACCGCGCTGGTCCTCATCGTGCTCGTGACCCTCTTCCCGTTCTACTGGATGCTGCGCACCGCGTTCTCCAACGGCGCGTACCTCGCCACCCAGCCGTCGAACCTGCTGCCCGTCGAGCCGACCCTCGGCGCCTTCGAGCGGGTCCTGGGGCTGGCGAGCACCGAGGAGGCGCAGGCCCAGGCCGGCTCCGGCGCCTCGGTGAACATCGGCCGGTACCTGCTGAACTCCGTGGTCGTGGCGACCCTCATCACCGCCGGGCAGGTGTTCTTCGGTGCGCTGGCGGCGTACGCCTTCTCCCGGCTGCGCTGGCCCGGGCGCGACGCGGTGTTCTTCCTCTTCCTCACCGCCCTGATGGTCCCGCCGATCTTCACGCAGCTGCCGAACTTCCTTCTCATGCGGGACCTCGGCATCCTCAACACCTACGCCGCGATCGTCCTGCCGTTCTTCTTCATGACGCCGTTCGCCATCTTCTTCCTGCGGCAGTTCTTCCTCGGCATCCCGCACGAGGTGGAGGAGGCGGCGCGTCTCGACGGCGCCGGTGCCGTGCGCAGGTTCTTCACCGTGATCCTGCCCATGGCGTCCGGGCCGCTGGTGACCCTGACGATCCTGCAGTACATCCAGGCGTGGGGCGAGTACTTCTGGCCGCTGCTCGTCGCCAGCGACCCCGACGTCCGCGTGCTCACCGTCGGTCTGGGCGTCTTCCGCGCCCAGACCCCGCAGGGCTCGCCCGACTGGGCGGGGCTGATGGCCGCCACGCTGCTCGCCGCCCTGCCGATCATCGTCCTGTTCGCGATCTTCAGCCGGAAGGTCGTCAACTCCATCGGCTTCTCCGGCATCAAGTGAGGCACCCCGTGACGCACCCCACCCCCCGCCGCCGTTCCCGCGCCCACCGAGCCGTCGCGGCCGCCGGTGCCGCGCTGCTGCTGACCGCCTGCGGTTCCTACGGCGTCGACCCCGGAGCCGACGCCGACACCGGGACGGTCACCTACTGGCTGTGGGAGTCCGCGCAGCTCCCCGCGTACCAGCAGTGCGCCGACGACTTCGAGGCGCAGCACCCGGACATCGACATCCAGATCGAGCAGTTCGGCTGGGACGATTACTGGAACAAGTTGTTCACCGGTTTCGTCGCCAACTCCGCACCCGACGTCTTCGCCAACCACACCTCCCGGTACGGGGAGTTCGCCGAGCGCGGGCTGATCGTCCCCATCGACGAGTACGTCGAGCGGGACCGCATCGACCTGTCGAAGTACGTGACCGGCACCACCGACCTGTGGGTGGGGCCGGACGGCGAGCGCTACGGGTTGCCGAAGGACTTCGACACCATCGGGATCTTCTACAACGAGGGGATGACCGAGGAGGCGGGCATCACCCGCGAGCAGATGGAGAACCTCACCTGGAACCCCGAGGACGGTGGCACCTACGAGGACGTCATCGCGCACCTCACCGTCGACGAGAACGGCGTGCGCGGTGACGAGCCCGGCTTCGACAAGGGGAACGTGCGCACCTACGGGCTGGGCCTGGGCAGCGCGGGCGCTCCCTTCGGCCAGGTGGAGTGGTCCTACCTGGCCATGACCACCGGCTGGTGGTACATGGACGCCGAGGCGTGGGGCACCGAGTTCCACTACGACGACCCCCGTTTCCAGCAGACCTACGCGTGGTGGCGCGGCCTCATCGAGAAGGGGTACATGCCTCCACTGGCCTTCACCGAGGGCGGTGCACCCGACCAGCAGGTGCAGGCCGGCCGGTACGCCATGGTCACCGAGGGCTCGTGGCAGACCGCGAACTTCGGTGCGCTGGAGGGCGTCGACCTGGCCCTGGCGCCCACCCCCGTCGGCCCCGAAGGGCACCGCGCCGCCATGCAGAACTCCCTGGCGGACTCCATCTCCACCTCCTCGCAGGTCAAGGGGGCGGCCTGGGAGTGGGCCTCCTACCTGGGGTCGCTGGAGTGCCAGTCCGTCGTCGCCGAGGCCGGGGTCGTCATGCCGGCGATCGCCAGCACCGTCGACACCGCGAAGGAGGCCCTCGGGCGCACCGGGTTCGACATCAGCGCCTTCACCGACCAGATCGACGCCGGCACGACGTTCCCGTACCCGGCCGTCCTGAAGGCCGCCGAGGTGCAGAGCATCACCAGCTCGGTGATGGAGAACGTCATGGCCTTCAACGCCGAGCCCGACGCGCTAACGCCCATGAACGAGCAGCTCAACGCCCTGTTCGAGTGAGGCCGCCCCCCGGGGCCGTCCGCGTGGCCCGGTAGGCCCCGGGGGAGCACCCGCACGCGCGGGTGAAGCAGGCGTACAGGCTGCTCTGCGAACCGAACCCGGCCGCGTGCGCGACCGCCGCCGTCGTCATCGGGGTCGTCACCAGCAACCGCTGCGCCTCCGCCACCCGGTGCCGCGTCAGCTGCTCGCCCAGGGAGACCCCGACCGCGCGGCGGAACAGGGTGGTGGCGTAGTTCGGGTTCAGGTTCGCGGCCCGGGCCACGTCCGAGGCGGACACCGGTTCCCGGAAGTGCTCGGCGATCCAGCTGGCCATGCGGGCGACCGGGCGCAGGTCCGCCCGCGACGTCCCACCGGTCCCGGCCCCCGCGGCGCCACCCGCTGCTGCCACGATCCTCAGCACGAGGGCGTGCGCCTCCAGCAGCAGCGCCGCGGAGGCGTCCCCGCCGGGGGCCGCGAGGTCCCGCTCCCAGGTGCCGAACATCGCCGGCACGTGCGCACCGACCCGGTCGGTGGGGACCACCAGGGTGCGCTGGGCGAGCACCTGGGCGGTGAACGCCTCCGGCAGCGACCAGCTCAGCACCGTGGACAGCGGCACGTGGATCCACGCCACGTCGCTGGGGCGCAACGGGTCCGGCTCCAGCAGCCGGTGCGGTGCCGCGGCCCAGAACAGGGCCGTGCTGCCCGCCTCGACGACCGTGCGCCCGGCGCCGGAGAGGTACTCCAGCCGCCCGGCGAGCACGACGTTGACCTCCACGTCGTCGTGCCGGTGGAACTCGCGCATGGGCGGCGCCGGCCCGCGGTGCACCCACAGCACGGACTCCTCGACCTTCGCCTCGGGGCGCACCCTGCCCAGCCTAGGTGCTGAGGATCCCGGAAGGTCCGGGCGGCTCGCCGGAGGCGCCCCACGGCGGGGCCCGCCTAGCGTCGAGGCCATGAGCCAGACGACGAGCGCGACGGCGAGCCCGGCGACGGTCCCCGCACGCCCTCCCAAGATCACCATCATCGGCGCCGGGGGGCACGTCTTCCCCTTCCGCCTCGTCGGGGACGTCCTCAGCTTCCCCGCGCTGCGCTCGGCCCACCTGTGCCTCATGGACATCGACCCCGCCAAGCTGGGTCCCGTCGCCGACGCCACCCGCAAGCTCGTCGCCCACCACGGCCTGGGCGCGCGGGTGGAGGAGACGACCGACCGGCGCGCCGCCCTGGCCGGCGCCGACGTCGTCATCATCACCTTCCAGGTCGGCGGGGTGGAGGCCTACCGCCACGACGTGGAGATCCCGCGGCGCTACGGCGTCGACCAGACCGTCGGCGACACCCTCGGCCCCGGCGGCGTCTTCCGCTTCCTGCGCTCGGTGCCCGCCTACGACGCCATCGCCGCCGACGCCCTCGAGGTCTGCCCCGACGCGGTCTTCGTCAACTACGCCAACCCCATGGCGATGGCGACGGCGTACCTGAACGCCAAGGGCCTGCGCACCGTGGGCCTGTGCCACAGCGTGCAGGGCACCACCCGCATGCTGGCCCGCACCCTGGGCGTGCCGTACGAGGAGGTCGACTACCTCTGCGCCGGCATCAACCACCAGGCGTGGGTGCTGCGCTTCCGCCGGCGCGGCGGGGAGGACCTCTACCCCCGGCTGCGCGAGGTCATGGCCGACAAGCACGTCGTCGGGCGCTCCGCCGCCGGGCTGGCGGGCGACCGCGGCGACCACAGCGGGGCCGCCGACGACGCCAGCGTCTACGAGGGCGGCAACGAGCAGGTGCGCACCACGCTCATGAACGCCTTCGGGTACTTCGAGACGGAGTCCAGCCACCACGCCTCCGAGTACGTGCCGTACTTCCGCAAGGACCCGGCCACCGTGGAGCGCTACGTGCCGCAGCGGTGGGACTACTACGAGATCTGCGCCGCCCACGACGACCGCGGCGACCTCGACGCCCAGCTGGCCCGCCTGCAGGAGGAGCTCACCCCCAGCGTCGAGTACGGCGCCAGCATCGTGAACTCCGTGGTCACCGGCGTGCCCTCGGTCGTCTACGGCAACGTCCCCAACGCCACCGGGCTGATCACCAACCTGCCCTCCGACGCGTGCGTGGAGGTGCCCTGCCTGGTGGACGCCGGCGGTGTGCAGCCCACGGCCGTCGGCGCCCTGCCCCCGCAGCTCGCCGCGTTGAACCGCACCAACGTCAACGTGCAGACCCTCGCGGTCCAGGCGGCCCTGACGGGGACGCGCGAGCACGTCTTCCACGCCGTCGCGCTCGACCCCCTCACCGGCGCGCTGCTCACCCTGGAGCAGGCGCGGGCCATGACCGAGGAGCTCGTCGAGGCCCACCGCGACCTGCTGCCGCCGGCCCTGGTCGGGTGAGGAGCCCCCCGGCGCGCGGCTGACGGGGCCGTCCGGCGCGCTTGTGAGAGACTGCGGACGGTCGGACGTTCCCCACACCGGGCGACCGACCCGCTGACGAGACCGCCGCCCGGAGCGCGGCGCCCGGGCAGCGCCGCGGTCCAGTGGAAGGGCCCCGCAGGCGCCCCGGTGCCCGTTCCGGTCGGAGGGCCGCCAGCGGCACGAGCGGATCGCCGCCCCCGCGCGCGGCCCCCGCCCGTGCACCGAGGACTTCCGCCGGGTGCGGGTCACCCCGCCCGGCGATCCCTTCGAGGACGCCCCGGGGCGGCCACGGGTTCACCGGTGAGTGGTCGCCGCGAGGCGGGCTGGAGAGCCCGTGACGACCACACCTGAAGAGAACGAGCAGGGCGCGACGCCGTCGGCGGCGACCGGCGGCACCACCCGGCCCCGGCGCCGCAGGGCCGCCAGCCGCCCCGCCGGGCCGCCGGCGCGCGTCGAGCCCCCGGTGGAGGTGGCTCCGGAGCCCGGGGCTGCCGTGGAGCCCGCCGCCGTGGAGCCCGCCGCCGCCGTCGAGCAGCCGGCTGACGCGGCTGCCGTCGAGGAGGAGGCCGTCGTCGAGCGGACCGCCCCTCCCGCCCACGAGGAGACGGTCGCCGGCGCGGCGGCCGAGGCCCCCGAGGAGAGCCCCGCCCCGGCCCCCCGGCGCCGCGCGCGCCGCGCCACCCGCCGCACCGGCAGCCCCGCGGCCGAGCAGCCCGCCGAGCCCGCGGCCGAGCAGCCCGCTTCGGCTCCGGCGGAGCAGCCGGTCGAGCAACCCGCCGAGCAGCCGGTGGGGGAGGTCGCCGGTACCAGCGTCGAGCAGACCGTCGCCACGGCCCCGGACGCACCGGGCGAGCCGGAGCCGGAGCCGGCCCCGACCCGTCGCCGCCGTTCCACCCGGTCCACCCGGTCCCGCGCGACCGCGGCGGCCGAGCAGTCCGCCGCTGCGCAGTCCGCCGCCGAGCCCGTCGAGGAGCCCGCCGCCGAGCCCGCCGCCGAGCCCGCCGCCGAGCCCGCCGCCGAGCCCGCCGTGGAGCCCGCCGCGGTGGTGGCCGATGAGCAGGTGGCCGCCCCCGACCTGCAGGAGCTCATGGACGACCCCGTCCTGCTGCGCGCCGCGGGCCTGGCCCGCGCCCGCAGCGACGCCGAGCGCGCCGCCGACGCGGCCGCCCGCGCGACCGCCGTCTTCTTCCAGGCGCCCGCCGTCGAGGAGGCGCCCCGCCGCAGCCGCCGGGCGTCCGCCCCGGCCGGGCCCCCGCCCCCCGCCGCTGAGCGCGCCGCCGGGCCCGCGGACGCCCTCGAGCCCCCGGTCGGCGCCCCCGAGGACCCCGAGGCGGAGGACGTCGAGGACGTCGAGGGTGCCCGGTACGCGCAGGACGTCGAGGACGCCCGCGGCGCCGAGGACGCGGACGACGCCGGCACCGACGACGAGAGCTCGGCCCGCAAGCGCCGCCGCCGCGGTGGCCGGGGGCGCCGCGGTCGTTCCCGCGAGGACGCCGAGCGCGCCGAGGACGAGACCGCCGACGACGGCTCGGAGGACCGCCCGGACGACCGTCCCGCTGGCGCCCGTGACGACGCGACCGGGGACCAGGCCGGGGACGCGGCCGGGGATGCGGCCGGGGACGCGGAGGACGGTCCGGACACCGACGAGGACGACGGCCGGGACACCGGCGCGGACGAGACCTCCGGCTCCTCCCGTCGCCGGCGCCGTCGCCGTCGCCGCAGCAGCGGCGGCGAGGGCGACGAGCCGTCGCCGGACGACCCGCCGAACACCGTGGTGCGGGTGCGCGAGCCGAGGCGCGGCCGGGGCACCGGTGAGGACGAGATCACCGCGCTGAAGGGCTCCACCCGCCTGGAGGCGAAGAAGCAGCGCCGCCGCGAGGGGCGCGAGCAGGGCCGCAAGCGCGCGATCCTCACCGAGGCCGAGTTCCTCGCCCGGCGCGAGAGCGTCGAGCGCGTCATGGTGGTGCGCGAGAAGGACGGCGTCACCCAGATCGGCGTGCTCGAGGACGGCATCCTCGTGGAGCACTACGGCGCCCGGAAGGCGCAGACCACCATGGTCGGCAACGTCTACCTGGGGCGCGTGCAGAACGTGCTGCCCAGCATGGAGGCCGCCTTCGTCGACGTGGGCAAGGGCCGCAACGCCGTCCTGTACGCCGGTGAGGTGAACTGGGACGCCGCGGGTCTCGAGGGCCAGCCGCGGCGCATCGAGGCCGCCCTGAAGTCCGGCGACCCCGTCCTCGCGCAGGTCACCAAGGACCCCGTCGGCCACAAGGGGGCCCGGCTCACCAGCCAGGTCTCCCTGCCCGGCCGCTACCTGGTCTACGTGCCGCGCGGCTCCATGACCGGCATCTCCCGCAAGCTGCCCGACACCGAGCGCTCGCGGCTGAAGAAGGTCCTCAAGAAGGTCGTGCCCGAGGGTGCCGGCGTCATCGTGCGCACGGCCGCCGAGGGCGTCTCCGAGGAGGAGCTGGCCGCGGACGTCCAGCGGCTGCAGGCCACCTGGGAGTCGATCCAGGCGAAGGCCTCCTCCAAGAACGCCCCCGTGCTGCTGCACGGCGAGCCGGACCTGACGGTGCGCGTGGTGCGCGACGTGTTCAACGAGGACTTCTCCAGGCTCGTCGTCTCCGGCGACGACGCGTGGAGCACCGTGCGCGGCTACGTCAGCGACGTCGCCCCCGACCTGGCCGAGCGGCTGGAGCGGTGGGAGGGCGAGGAGGACGTCTTCGCCGCGCACCGCGTCGACGAGCAGCTGCAGAAGGCGCTCGGGCGCAAGGTGTGGCTGCCCTCGGGCGGTTCCCTGGTCATCGACCCGACCGAGGCGATGCACGTCATCGACGTCAACACCGGCAAGTTCACCGGTTCCGGCGGCACGCTCGAGGAGACGGTCACCCGCAACAACCTCGAGGCCGCCGAGGAGATCGTGCGCCAGTTGCGGCTGCGCGACATCGGCGGGATCATCGTCATCGACTTCATCGACATGGTCCTGGAGTCCAACCGCGACCTCGTACTGCGCCGCCTGGTGGAGTGCCTGGGCCGTGACCGCACCAAGCACCAGGTCGCCGAGGTGACCTCGCTGGGCCTGGTGCAGATGACCCGCAAGCGCACCGGGCAGGGCCTGGCCGCCGTGCTGCAGGAGCTGGAGACCGCGGCCGCCGACAACGGCTCCGGCGGGTCCTCCTCCGGCGGTGCGCGCGGCGGGAGCTCGAACGGCTCCGGCGGCGACGGGGTGGACGACGGCTCCGGTGGCGGCTCCGGCGGCAGGTCCCGGGGCCGGCGCGGTCGCGGCGCCAAGGAGGGCCGCGGCGAGCAGGAGAGCTCCGCGGCACCGGCGCCGGACAAGGAGCCCGGGCCCGCCAAGGACCCGGCCGTGCTCGCCGCCATCGCGGCGGTCGCGGCGGCCGGCCGCAAGGACCTGCCCGGCGGGGACCTGCCCGCAGAGGCCGTCGAGGCCGTCGAAGCCGTCCGCGAGGCCCTCGCGGACGTGTCCGACGGTGCGGCGGACCCCGCCGCGGGAGGCGCCGAGCCGATCTCCGTCGAGGGGTGAGGCGAGTCGTTTTGACCCCCGGGGGCGGCGTTCCGTACGCTTAACCCCTGGTGCGCCATCGTGCGCGAGCCCTGGTCCGCCATCCGGCGGGCCGGTGGCGTCCCAGTTCGTGACGAGAGAAACGGGTTCGTTGTGGTCTACGCCATCGTCCGCGCCGGCGGCCGGCAGGAGAAGGTCTCGGTCGGCGACGTGCTGACCATCGACCGGGTCGCCGTCCCCAGCGGTCAGACCCTGCAGCTGCAGCCGCTGCTCCTCGTCGACGGGGAGACCGTCACGCACGACGCCTCCGCGCTGTCGGGGGTCAAGGTCGTCGCCGAGGTGGTCGAAGGGGCTCGCGGCCCCAAGATCACCATCCTGAAGTACAAGAACAAGACCGGGTACCGCAAGCGCCAGGGGCACCGCTCCAAGCTGACCCGTGTCAAGATCACCAGCATCGGGGAGTGACGTCAGCTCATGGCACACAAGAAGGGCGCGAGCTCCTCGCGCAACGGTCGTGACTCCGCCGCGCAGCGCCTCGGCGTGAAGCGCTTCGGCGGCCAGGTCGTCGGCGCCGGTGAGATCATCGTGCGTCAGCGCGGCACCCACTGGCACCCCGGTGCCGGCGTGGGCCGCGGCGGCGACGACACGCTGTTCGCGCTGGTCCCGGGCGCCGTCGAGTTCGGCACCCGCCGCGGTCGCAAGGTCGTCAACGTCGTCGCGGGCGAGTGACGACGCACCAGCAGTGACACGGAGGGGCGGGCCGGGCATCCGGTCCGCCCCTCCGTGCGTCGCCCCCAGCGGGCAGCGCACGCCCCGTCCGCCGCACGGCCGGCGGGGTCCAGCAGTCCCACAGAGCCGGAGAGCCACATGTCGTCCGCCGCGTCCCCCACGTTCGTGGACCGGGTCGTCCTGCACGTCGCCGGCGGTGACGGCGGCAACGGCTGCGCGTCGGTGCACCGCGAGAAGTTCAAGCCCCTCGGCGGCCCCGACGGCGGCAACGGCGGCCGGGGCGGCGACGTCGTGCTCGAGGTCGACCCCCAGGTGACGACCCTGCTGGACCTGCACCGCCGCCCGCACCGCAGCGCCCCCGACGGCCGCTTCGGCATGGGCGGCAACCGCAGCGGCGCCGAGGGCGAGGACCTCGTCATCGGCGTGCCCGACGGCACGATCGTCCGCTCCGCGAAGGGTGAGCTGCTGGCCGACATGGTCGGCGCCGGCACCCGCTTCGTGGTCGCCGCCGGCGGCCGCGGCGGCCTGGGCAACGCGGCGCTGGCCTCCCCGCGCCGCAAGGCCCCCGGCTTCGCCCTGCTCGGCGAGCCCGGCGAGAGCCGCGACGTCGTGCTGGAGCTGAAGACGCTCGCCGACATCGCGCTCGTCGGCTTCCCCAGCGCCGGCAAGTCCAGCCTCGTGGCGGCGTTGTCGGCGGCCCGCCCGAAGATCGCCGACTACCCGTTCACCACGCTCGTGCCGAACCTCGGCGTCGTGGAGGCCGGCGAGACCCGCTTCACCGTCGCCGACGTGCCGGGCCTGATCCCCGGCGCCAGCGAGGGCCGCGGCCTGGGCCTGGACTTCCTGCGCCACGTCGAGCGCTGCGTCGCCCTCGTGCACGTCCTCGACGGCGCGAACCTCGAGGTGGACCGCGACCCGGTCGGCGACCTGGAGGCCATCGAGAAGGAGCTGGCCGCCTACCGCGTCGACGACGGCACCGTACCCCTGCAGGACCGGCCGCGGCTGGTCGTGATCAACAAGGCGGACGTGCCCGACGCGCGGGACATGGCCGAGATCGTGCGCGCCGACCTGGAGAGCCGCGGCGCCCCCGTCTTCGTCGTCTCCGCCGTCTCGCACGCCGGGCTGCGCGAGCTGAAGTTCGCCATGGCGCAGCTCGTCGAGGCCGCCCGCGCCGCCGCCCCCGAGGCGGTGCCCACCCGGGTCGTGATCACCCCCGCCGCCGTGGACGAGACCGGCTTCACCGTCACCCGCGAGGAGTACGGCGACGAGCTCACCGGCGGTGTCCGCTACCGGGTCCGCGGCGAGAAGCCGCGCCGCTGGGTGCGCCAGACCGACTTCACCAACGACGAGGCCGTCGGCTACCTCGCCGACCGACTCGCCCGCCTGGGCGTGGAGGACGAGCTGTTCAAGGCCGGCGCGGTCCCCGGTGCCGAGGTCGTCATCGGCGCCGAGGACGACGCCGTCGTCTTCGACTGGGAGCCCACGATGCTCTCCGGCGCCGAGGTCCTCGGCCAGCGCGGCAGCGACCTGCGCCTGGAGGACCACTCCCGTCCCACCCGCGCCGCCAAGCGCGAGCAGGAGCGCGAGCGCCGCGCGGCGAAGGCGGCCGCGCGCGGGGAGCTGGAGGCCGAGCGCCGCGCCGGGCGCTGGACCGCCGACGACGACTCCGCGGCCACCGACCCGGTCACCGACCCGGCCACCGACGTGGAGGGCGAGGACGGCGCCGCCGAGGGGGCAGCCCCCAGGTGAGCGAGCACGACGGCGGCACGGGCGGGCGCGAGGCGCTGCGTCGCGCCCGCCGGGTCGTCGTCAAGGTCGGCTCCTCCTCGCTGACCACCGCGGCCGGCGGGCTGGACGCCGCGCGCCTGGACGCCCTCGTGGACGTGCTCGCGCAGCGCCGCACCGCCGGCGGGGAGGTCGTGCTCGTCTCCTCCGGGGCCATCGCCGCCGCCCTGGCCCCCCTGGGCATGCCCAAGCGCCCCCGCGACCTGGCCAGCCAGCAGGCCGCCGCCAGCGTCGGGCAGGGACTGCTGCTGGCCGAGTACACGCGCGCCTTCGCGCACGCGGGCCTGACCGTGGGGCAGGTCCTGCTCACCGCCGAGGACGTGGCCGGGCGCACCCGGTACGGCAACGCCCAGCGCACCCTGGAGCGGCTGCTCGCCCTCGGGGTGGTGCCGGTCGTCAACGAGAACGACACGGTCGCCACCCACGAGATCCGCTTCGGCGACAACGACCGCCTCGCCGCTCTCGTGGCGCACCTCGTGCGCGCCGACGCCCTCGTCCTGCTCAGCGACGTCGACGCCCTGTACGACGCACCGCCGTCGACGCCGGGATCGCGCCGGCTCGCGCTGGTGCGCGGCCCGGAGGACCTCACCGGCGTCACCGTCGGCGCCGCCGGGGCGGCGGGCGTGGGCACCGGCGGGATGGCCACGAAGGTGGAGGCGGCGAGCATCGCCGTAGCCGCCGGGGTGCCGGCGCTGGTGACCTCCGCGGCGCTGGCGCGCGAGGCGCTGGCCGGTGAGGACGTCGGCACCTGGTTCGCCGTCCCGCCCGCGCGCACCGCCCGCCGCGGCACCCGGCAGCTGTGGCTGGCGCACGCCGCCAGCCCCACCGGGCGCCTCGTGCTGGACGAGGGCGCGGTGCGGGCCGTGCGCGAGCGGCGCTCCTCCCTGCTGCCCGCCGGCGTGCTGGGCCTCAGCGGCCGCTTCCGGGCGGGTGATCCCGTGGACCTCGTCGACGGAAACGGCCGCGCGCTGGCGCGCGGGCTGGTGAACTACTCCTCGGAGGAGCTGCCGGACATGCTCGGCCGCTCGACGCGCGAGCTGGCCCGGCAGTGGGGGCCGGCGTACGAGCGCGAGGTGGTCCACCGCGACCACCTGGTGCTCCTGTCACGTCCGTGAGGTGCGCGCAGCGAGGAGCCGGAGTTGGGTGAACCGCCGCTGTCGCTGTGGTCGGTGACGCTCACGCTGGCGGGGGCGCCCGTGGACGTCGGCGAGCTGCGCGCCGCCCTGGACCGCCTGGTGGGCCAGCACCCGTTCCTGTCGAGCATCCGCTACAGCGACAGCCGCGCCGAGGTGCGCTACTGGGACGAGGCCCGCGACGTCGACGACGCCGCCGCGATGGCCGTGCGGCTGTGGCCGGAGCACCGCGCCAGCGCGGGCCTGCCCGCCTGGGACGTGGTGGGCGTGGAGGTGGTGGACAGGGCCACCGTCGAGCACCGGGCGGCGCAGCGGCAGCGGGGCCTGCTGCGCGTGCCGCGCCGCTCGAGGCCGGCGCGCACGGGCCCGGAGCTGCTGGGGGACGTCGCCCCCTGGTGAGCGGTGGGCGCCTGCGGGCACCCGCCCTCGCCGTAGGCTGGACCCATGACCGCTCTGGCCGAGACCACCACCGGGAGCCGCGACGTCACCGAGGCGGTCCTGGGGACCTGCCGCCGGGCGAAGGCGGCCTCGCGGCCGCTGCGGATGGCCACGCGGGCGGCCAAGGACGCCGCGCTGCTGGCCGTGGCCGACGCCCTGGAGGCCGCCACCGACCGGATCGTGGCCGCCAACGCCGAGGACCTCGACCGCGGGCGCGCGCGCGGCACCTCCGAGCACCTGCTGGACCGCCTGGCGCTGGACGCCGGGCGCGTCGCCGCCCTGGCCGCCGCGGTGCGCGAGGTCGCCGCCCTGCCCGACCCGGTGGGGGAGGTGGTGCGCGGCTCCACGCTGCCCAACGGGCTGCGGCTGCGCGAGCTGCGGGTGCCGATGGGCGTGCTGGGCGTGGTGTACGAGGCGCGCCCCAACGTCACCGTGGACGTGGCGGTGCTGGCGCTGAAGAGCGGCAACGCCGTGGTGCTGCGCGGCGGGTCGGCGGCCGTCAGCACCAACACCGTCCTGGTGGACGTGGTGCGCTCGGCGCTGGCGGCCTCGGGCCTGCCGGCGGACGCGGTGCAGGGCATCGACGAGCACGGCCGCGACGGCGTGGGGGTGCTGCTGACGGCCCGCGGCCTGGTGGACCTGCTGGTGCCGCGCGGGGGCGCCGAGCTGATCCAGCGGGTGGTGCGCGAGGCCACCGTGCCGGTCATCGAGACGGGCGTGGGCAACTGCCACGTGTACGTGGACGCCTCCGCCGACCTCGCCCAGGCCGTCGAGGTCGTGCTGAACGCCAAGACCTCGCGCCCCAGCGTGTGCAACGCCGCCGAGACGGTGCTGGTGCACTCGGCGCTGGTGGCGGACTTCCTGCCGGCGCTGCTGCGCGCGCTGACCGGCGCGGGCGTCCGGCTGCACGCCGACGAGCGGGCCCTGGCGGCGGCGCGGGCGGCCGGGGTGGCCGCCGAGCCGGCCACCGACACCGACTGGGCCGCGGAGTACCACGGCCTGGAGATCGCCGTGGGCGTCGTGGACTCGGTGGAGGCGGCGGTGGACCACATCGGCCGCTGGTCCTCCGCGCACACCGAGGCGGTCCTGGCCACCGACGTGCGCGTCAGCGACTACTTCTGCGCCGCGGTGGACTCCGCGGTCGTGGCCGTCAACGCCTCCACCCGCTTCACCGACGGCGGCGAGTTCGGCCTGGGCGCCGAGGTCGGCATCTCCACCCAGAAGCTGCACGCCCGCGGGCCCATGGGGCTGGCGGAGCTGACCACCACGACCTGGCAGGTGCTCGGCGACGGGCACGTGCGCGCCTGAGGCTCAGCCGCCCGCCTCGTCGCCGTCCTCCAGCGTGTCGCCGGCGACGAGGTAGGCCGGCCGGCCCTGCAGCTGCACGTACAGCCGGCCCACGTACTCACCCAGCACGCCCAGGCACAGCAGCTGCAGCGTGCCCGCGCCGGCGACCACCACGAGGGTGGAGGTCCACCCCGGCACGGTGGAGCCCGCGGCGAACGACACCAGCGCGTACACCAGCAGCAGCGAGGTGAGGGCGGCGCCGCCGAGCCCGAAGATGCTCGCCAGCCGCAGCGGGGCGGTCGAGGACCCCGTGATGGCGTCCAGCGACAGCCGCACCATGCGGCGCAGGGGGTACTTCGTGCTCCCGGCGCCGCGGGCGGCGCGCGCGTAGGGCACGCTCGCGGAGCGGAAGCCCAGCTCGGGCACGACCAGCCGCAGGACCCGGTGCTGCTCGGGCAGCTGCAGGACGGTGTCGACGACGGTGCGGCTCGTCCAGCGGAAGTCGCCGGCCTGCGCCGGGGCGGTGCCGCCCAGCGCCCGCACCAGCCGGTAGAACGCCGCCGCCGTCAGGCGCTTGAAGCGCCCGTCCACCGAGCGGTCGCTGCGCACCGCGTAGACGACCTCGACGGGCCCTGCCGGTGCCCCGTCCTGCGGCACCCCGCCGCCGGAGGCGGCGGCCAGGAGGTCCGGCAGCAGCTCCGGGGGGTCCTGCAGGTCGGCGTCCATGGTGACCACGCCGCGGCGGCCGCGGGCGCGGGCGAGCCCGGCGGACAGCGCGGCCTGGTGCCCGGAGGCGGCGCGCAGCCGCACGACCCGCAGCTGCGGCCACTCGCGCCGTGCCCGGGCCAGCACCACCGGCGTGGCGTCGGTGCTGCCGTCGTCGACGACGAGCACCTCGTAGCCGGCGAGCCCGTCGGCCACCAGGCCGTCGAGCACGGGCCGCAGCCGCGCGACCAGCTCGGGCAGCACCTCGGCCTCGTCGCGCGCCGGCACGACGACGGTCAGGTCGGGACCCTGCTCACGGTCCTGCTCACGGGTGGGCTCACGGGTGGGCGGGGCGGGCACGCCGCGATCCTGCCGCACCTCCCGGCGGCACCGTCGCGACGGGGCGTGCGAGACTGGGCCCAGCACCGCACGGACCCGGAGGACACCCCATGCTGAACGCCCTGGCCGCCGCCGAGATCGCCGAGGAGTCGCACGGCTGGGAGGGCCACCTGCCGATGGCCCCCATCGCCTTCGCGATCGTCGCCGCCTGCATCATGCTGGCGATGCTGCTGATCGCGTGGGCCTTCCGCAGCGTGGGCAACCGCCACTGAGCGCGGGGCAGGAGCGCCGCCCGCGCCTGGGGGTGATGGGCGGCACCTTCGACCCGATCCACCACGGCCACCTGGTCGCCGCCAGCGAGGTCGCGGCCCGGTTCGACCTCGACGAGGTCGTGTTCGTGCCCACGGGCAGGCCGTGGCAGAAGTCGCGCCGGGACATCGCCCCGGCGGAGCACCGGTACCTGATGACGGTCATCGCCACCGCCTCGAACCCGCGGTTCACCGTCTCGCGCATCGACGTCGAGCGCGAGGGGTTCACGTACACGATCGACACCCTGCGCGAGCTGCACCAGCTGCGCCCGGACGCGGACCTGTTCTTCATCACGGGTGCGGACGCCCTGGCGCAGATCCTGCAGTGGAAGGACGTCGCGGAGCTGTGGTCGCTGGCCCACTTCGTGGGTGTCAGCCGGCCGGGGCACGCCCTCAGCGACGACGGGCTGCCGCTGGACGGGGTCAGCCTGCTGGAGGTGCCGGCCCTGTCGATCTCCTCCACGGACTGCCGCCGGCGCGTCGCCGGGGGACTGCCGGTCTGGTACCTGGTGCCCGACGGCGTGGTGCAGCACATCACCAAGCACGGGCTGTACCGCGACGGCGGGGGAGAGGCGCGCGCGGGCGTGGGACAATCGGGGGAGAAGACCTGATCGTCCCCGGGCCGCCGGCCCGGACCACCCGAGGAGCCCCGTGCCCGCATCCGAGCGAGCCCTCGAGCTGGTGACGGCCGCCGCCGCTGCGGCCGTCGACAAGCTCGCCACCGACGTCACCGCCCTGGACGTCTCCGACCAGTTGTTCATCACCGACGCCTTCCTGCTGGCCTCGGCCCCCAACGAGCGGCAGGTCCGGGCGATCGCCGAGGCGGTCGAGGAGAAGCTGCTGCCGCTGGGCGCCAAGCCGGTGCGCCGCGAGGGCGAGCGCGAGGGGCGCTGGGTGCTGCTGGACTTCATCGACCTGGTCGTGCACGTGCAGCACGCCGAGGAGCGCGAGTACTACGCGCTGGAGCGGCTCTGGAAGGACTGCCCCGTCATCGAGGTGCCCACCGCGGCCGCCGCCCCCGGAGACGCGCAGGGGTGAGCGCCGCCACCGTCGTGCTGTGGCGGCACGGGCGCACCCGCTCCAACGCCGAGAACCGCATGCAGGGGCAGCTCGACGTCCCGCTGGACGAGGTGGGGCACGCCCAGGCCGCGGCCTCGGCCGCGCACCTGGCGCCGCTGGTGGCGCCGCTGGCGGCGGTGGGCGCGGCGAGGCTGGTGGCCTCCGACCTCAGCCGCGCGCTGGACACCGCCCGCGCGCTCAGCGCGCTGACGGGCCTGGAGCCGCAGCCGGACCCCGCGCTGCGCGAGGTGGACGCGGGGCGGTGGCAGGGACTGCTGCACTCGGAGATCACGGCGTCCTGGTCGGAGGACTACGCCGCCTGGCGCGGCGGCGGTGACGTGCGCGCCGGCGGCGGGGAGAGCCGCGCCGAGCTCGCCGAGCGCACCGCGGCGGCCGTGGAGCGGCACGCGGCCGGGGTCCCCGAGGGCGGCACCCTCGTCGTCGCCTCGCACGGCGCCGCGCTCAAGGGCGCCCTGCTGCGGCTGCTGGGTCTGGAGCTGTCGGCCTGGTCGGCGTTCGCGGGCTTCCGCAACGCGCACTGGGCGGTGCTGGCGCGCGGCCGGCGCGGGTGGCTGCTGGGGGAGTACAACGCCGGCCCGCCCGGGGCGGGCGAGGGCGCCGAGGGCTGAGGTCCGCGACCGTTCGCCGGGGCGTGGTCACGACCGCTCCCGGGGATGCGGTAGAGTTCTTCTCGTTGCCGCGGGGAAAACCCGGGGGAACGAACAAGGGGCTGTGGCGCAGCTGGTAGCGCACCTCCATGGCATGGAGGGGGTCAGGGGTTCGAGTCCCCTCAGCTCCACAGGTGAAGGCCCCCGGACGAGAGTCCGGGGGCCTTCGTCGTGTCCGGGTGGTCCGGTGCTCGACGCGCCCCCCCGGGGGACCCGCACTGCTCCCCCCGGGGGGCTCCTCAGGAGCGTGGAGCGGGGGACCACCCGAGCGCGGGGGCGACGTGGCGCGCGACGCTCTCGAGCAGGTGGAGGTTGTACTCCACGCCCAGGGCGTTCGGGACCGTCAGCAGCAGGGTGTCCGCCTCCCGCACCGCCGCGTCCTTCGCGAGGTCCTCGGCGACGCGGTCCGGCTCGCCGACGTAGCTCCTGCCGAAGCGGGCCGGGCCCGGCTCGCCGAGGGAGCCGACCTGGTCGGTGCTGCCGACCTCGCCGCCGAAGTACGCACGGTCCTCGTCGGTCACCAGGGGCATGACGCTGCGGCTGACCGACACCCGCGGCTCGCCCGGGTGACCCGCCTGCGACCACGCCTGCCGGAAGATCGCGATCTGCTCGGCCTGCAGCTCGTCGAACGGCACGCCGGTGTCCTCGGTGAGCAGCGTGGAGCTCATCAGGTGCATGCCCTGCTCGCCGGCCCAGCGGGCGGTCGCGCGGGTGCCCGAGCCCCACCAGACGCGGTCGGCCAGGCCCGGCGCCTGCGGCAGCACGGGCAGGGCGACGGAGCGGCCCGTCATCCGCGGGTCCGAGCGGGCCACGCCCGCGCCGGCGATCGCGCGCCGGAAGAGCTCGGTGTGCCGGCGGGCCATGTCCGCGCCGCTCTCGCCCTCGGCGGGCACGTGCCCGAAGGCCGCGGGACCGTCCAGGGCCGGCTCGGGTGAGCCGCGGCTGACGCCCAGCTGCAGGCGCCCGCCGGAGAGCAGGTCCACCTGGGCGGCCTCCTCGGCCATGTGCAGGGGGCTCTCGTAGCGCATGTCGATCACGCCGGTGCCCAGCTCGATGCGGGAGGTGCGGGCGGCCATCGCGGCGAGCACCGGGAAGGGCGCGGCCTGCTGGCGGGCGAAGTGGTGCACCCGCACGTACGCGCCGTCCAGGCCGAGCTCCTCGGCCCCCTCGGCGAGCTCGACGGTCTGCACGAGGGCGTCGGCGGCCGTGCGCGTCCGCGAGCCGGGGACGGGCTGGTAGTGCCCGAAGGAGAGGAACCCGATGCGCTTCACGGCTGGTTCAACGTGCAACTTCTCGGGGGTGTTCCCCGCGCGCCCGGGCAGGATGGCCCGGTGACCGAGCTCCCCGTCCCCGCCCTGCCCCTCGAGCTGCGCGACCGCGTGTCCAGGAGCACCCGCCTGTGCATCTCCCTGTCGGGGCGCCCGAGCGACCTGGGCACCCGCTTCCACAACTTCCTCTACGCCGAGCTGGGCCTGGACTTCGTCTACAAGGCGTCCACCACCGGCGACATCGCCGCCGCGGTCGCCGGGATCCGGGCTCTGGGCATCCGCGGCTGCGGGGTGTCGATGCCCTTCAAGGAGGCCGTCATCCCGCTCGTCGACGAGCTGACGGCCTCCGCCGCCGCGATCGACTCGGTGAACACGATCGTCAACGACGACGGGCACCTGGTGGCGCACAACACCGACTACCTCGCCGTGGTCGGCCTGCTGTCCGCCCACGGCGTGCGACCGTCCGGCCCGGCCGCGGTGCTCGGCAGCGGCGGCATGGCCAAGGCCTGCCTGGCGGCGCTGCGCGACGCCGGTTTCGCCGACCTGACCGTCGTCGCCCGCAACGAGAGCGCCGGCCGCGCGCTCGCCGACGCCTACGGGGCCCGCTGGCTGCCGCGGGCCGGTGACCTGCGGCCGGCGCTGCTGGTCAACGCCACCCCCGTCGGCATGGCCGGCGGCGAGGACGCCGACCGGCTGCCCGTGGCGCGCGAGGTGGTGGCCGCCGCGGCCGCCGTCGTGGAGGTCGTCGCCGTGCCCGAGGACACGCCCCTGGTGCGCCTGGCCCGCGAGCTCGGCGCCGAGGTCGTCACCGGCACCGAGGTCGCGGCGGTGCAGGCCGCCGAGCAGTTCGCCCTCTACACGGGGGTGCGGCCCACGGACGAGCAGGTGCGCCGGGCCGGGGAGTTCTCCCGCGCCCGCTAGGGCCCGTCCGCTGGGCCGCCCCGGCCGGGCGTCACCCGCACGCCGCATCCAGTCCACGCCCGCGGTGGCCGAGACAGTCGCCGTGAGCGTCCAGCACCCGCGCCCCGCCGCGCCCCCGGTCCCGCCCGAGCGCCGTCGACACGTCCTGGTGGCCGGTGTGCCGGTCGCGGGCGTCCTCGGCGTGGTGCTGGCCGGTCTGCTGCTGCCGCGCGCCGCGGCGGTCGCCGCGGCGGCCGCGGTCGCCGCGCTCTGCCTGCTCGTGCTGGCGCGGGCGCTGCTGGTGGCCCTGCGCTCGCGGGCGGAGGCGGAGGAGTCCCTGGTGCGCCTGCACGCCGAGCTGCACGCGGCGCGCGACGAGAGCGTCAAGGACCCCCTCACCGACCTGCTCAACCGCCGCGGGCTGCTGCTGCTCGGGCACCAGGTCATCGAGTCCGCGCGCCGCTCCGGCGGGGCGGTGCACGCCTGCGTCGTGGAGGTCGCGCCCGCGGTGGTGCTGGGTTCGCCGGACGGGCACCCCGGCCGGGCCGGTGCGCGGCGCGACGACGACTGGCGCGCCGTCGCCGCGTCCCTGCGCGGTGCCACCCGCACCACCGACGTGGTCGCGCGCGAGGACGAGGGCCGCTTCCTCGTGCTGGGGCCGGGCGCGGGCCTGCACGCCCAGGAGCTGGAGCGCCGGGTGCGGGTGGGCCTGGCCCAGCAGCGCCTGGGCGAGGCCGGCGCCGAGGGCGGCGGCGCCCCGAGGCTGTCCGTCGAGGTGGGCGCCGCGGTCCTCGCGCCCTGGGACGACGGCGGGGTGGGCGACCTGCTGGTGCGTGCGGAGCAGTCCCTGGCGCAGCGGCGCGCCCTGCGCCGCAGCGTGCCGCAGCACGGCTGGGGCCGGCGGCGCGGGGACCGGCGCGCCGAGGACGGGACGGGCAGCGGCGCCCCGGGTGGCGGCACCGCCGGCACCGAGCGCCCGGGGGCCTGAGGCCACGCGCTAGGCTGGTGCCGTGCGGACCCAGCGACTCCTCGCCGGACCGCGCTGAGCGGCTGCGGAGCAGCCCTCGGCGCGGTGACCCCTCCTGAGCGAGGGGTTTTCCCATGTCGGGGCACGGTGGGGGGACGGGCGCACGCGGCCCACCAGGAGGACGAGATGACGCAGACCGAAGCGGGGACCGGCGTCCGGCCGGACCACGAGCCCGAACGGGACGGCGAGCGCTACGACGCGCACGCCCTGCAGGAGAAGTGGCTGCCGGTCTGGGACGAGCTCAAGCCCTTCCGCAGCGGCGAGCCGGGCGACACCCGCCCGAAGAAGTACGTGCTCGACATGTTCCCGTACCCCTCCGGCGACCTGCACATGGGTCACGCCGAGGCGTACGCGCTGGGCGACGTCATCGCCCGGTACTGGCTGCAGCGCGGCTTCGACGTCATGCACCCCATCGGCTGGGACGCGTTCGGGCTGCCCGCGGAGAACGCCGCCATCAAGCGCGGCCTGGACCCGCGGGCGTGGACGTACGACAACATCGCCCAGCAGCGCGCCTCGATGCGCCGCTACGCGTGCTCCTTCGACTGGGACCGCGTGCTGCACACGTCCGACCCCGAGTACTACAAGTGGAACCAGTGGCTGTTCCTGAAGCTGTACGAGCGGGGCCTGGCGTACCGCAAGGACTCGCTGGTCAACTGGGACCCGGTGGACCAGACGGTGCTGGCCAACGAGCAGGTCCTGCCCGACGGCACCTCCGAGCGCTCCGGCGCCAAGGTCGTCAAGAAGAAGCTGACCCAGTGGTACTTCCGCATCACGGAGTACGCCGACCGGCTGCTGGACGACCTGGACACCCTCGAGGGCGCGTGGCCGTCGAAGGTCATCAGCATGCAGCGCAACTGGATCGGCCGCTCCACCGGCGCGGAGGTCGAGTTCGCCATCGAGGGCCGCGAGCAGCCGGTGACCGTGTACACCACGCGCCCGGACACCCTGCACGGTGCGACGTTCATGGTGGTCGCGGCCGACTCCGACCTGGCGGAGGAGCTGGCCGCCGACGCCCCCGCGGACGTGCGCGCCGCGTTCGAGGAGTACCGCACGCAGGTGCAGGAGACCAGCGAGATCGACCGGCTGGCCACCGACCGCGAGAAGACCGGCGTGCCGCTGGGGCGGTTCGCGGTCAACCCCGTCAACGGTGAGCGGCTGCCGATCTGGGCCGCCGACTACGTGCTGGCCGACTACGGCACCGGCGCCATCATGGCCGTGCCCGCGCACGACCAGCGCGACCTGGACTTCGCCCGCGCGTTCGGCCTGCCGGTGCGCGTGGTCGTCGACGTGCGCGACGCCGAGGGCAACGCCCTGCCCGATCCCGCGGAGTCGGGGACCGCCACCGCCGGCGACGGCGTGCTGGTCAACTCCGGCGAGCTGGACGGCCTGGACAAGGCCGCCGGCATCGCCGAGGCGATCGAGCTGCTCCAGGCGTCCGGGAAGGGTCGCGCGGCGAAGAACTACCGGCTGCGCGACTGGCTGATCTCCCGCCAGCGCTACTGGGGCACCCCGATCCCGGTCGTGCACACCGCCACCGGTGAGGTGCCCGTGCCCGAGGACCAGCTGCCGGTGCTGCTGCCGCCGAGCGAGGGGCTGAACCTCACGCCCAAGGGGACGTCCCCCCTGGGAGCGGCCGAGGAGTGGGTGAACGTGCCCAGTCCCGTGGACGGCACGCCCGCGCGGCGCGACCCGGACACGATGGACACGTTCGTCGACTCGTCCTGGTACTTCCTGCGGTTCGTCTCCCCGAAGGACGACACGCAGCCCTTCGACAAGGACCTCATCGCGCAGTGGGGGCCGATCGACCAGTACGTCGGCGGCGTGACCCACGCGATCCTGCACCTGCTGTACGCGCGGTTCATCACCAAGGTGCTGCACGACATGGGGTACCTGCCCTTCGACGAGCCGTTCGCGCGGCTGCTGAACCAGGGCATGGTCCTCATGGAGGGCTCGGCGATGAGCAAGTCCAAGGGCAACATCGTGCGCCTGTCGGACCAGCTCGACGAGCACGGCGTGGACGCGGTGCGACTGACGATGGCGTTCGCCGGCCCGCCGGAGGACGACATCGACTGGGCCGACGTCTCCCCGTCGGGTTCGGCGAAGTTCCTGGGCCGGGCGTGGCGGCTGGCGCGCGACGTCACCTCCGAGCCCGGCGCGGACCCGGCCACCGGCGACGCGGCCCTGCGCGCGGTGACGCACCGCACGGTCCACGAGATCGGCCAGCACGTCGAGGCGTACCGCTTCAACGTGGCCGTCGCCCGCCTCATGGAACTGGTCAACGCCACCCGCAAGGCGATCGACTCGCCCGGCGTCGGCCCGGCCGACCCGGCGGTGCGCGAGGCCGCCGAGGCGGTCGCGGTGGTGCTCAGCCTGTTCGCGCCGTACGCGGCGGAGGACATGTGGTCGCTGCTGGGGCACGACCCGTGCGTGGCGCGCGCCGGGTGGCCGGTCGTCGACGAGTCGCTGCTGGTGCAGGACACGGTCACGTGCGTCGTGCAGGTCAAGGGCAAGGTCCGCGACCGCCTGGAGGTCTCCCCGGACGTCTCCCAGGACGAGCTGCGCGAGCTGGCCCTGGCCAGCGAGAAGGTGCGGGCCGCGATCGGCGACGCCGAGCTGCGCACCGTCGTGGTGCGCGCGCCGAAGCTGGTGAACATCGTCCCGGCCTGACCGGCGGGACGCACCGAGGCCCCGGCCCCCGCGAAGGGGGCCGGGGCCTCGGCGTTCCGGGTCGTCCCCGGGCTCAGGCCCGCGCGACCCGCGCCTCCCAGCCGGGCAGGTCGTCCTCGGCGATCGGGAACCCGGGGAAGCGGGTCAGGCGGACCAGCGGGATGGCGCGCATCATCTGCCCGTGCTGCGGGTCGTCCAGCATCGCCGTCCACTGCCCCTCGCCGAGCGCCTCGCGCACCGCCGGGCCGGCCGCGGGGTGCGCCAGCCAGGCGTCGACCGGCGACTGCGCGGTCAGCGGCAGGCGGACGTCGTCGCCGTCGAGGGTGATCGACCGCGTCAGGCGCACGTCGCGGGAGGAGGCGCCCACGCGCACCTGGAACTCCCCGCCCTCGACGACCCAGTCGCCGGTGCCGGTGTGCCAGAACGCGAACGCCCGGCGGTCCAGCGCGATCGTGGCGGTGCCGCTCTCGCCGGGGGCGAGGGTGAGGCGGGCGAAACCCTTCAGCTCCTGCTCGGGTCGGTACGCGCTCGCCTCGGGGTCGCGCACGTACACCTGCACGGTCTCGGTGCCCGCGACAGCACCGGTGTTGGTGACGGTCACGGTGACCTCCGCGCCGTCGCCGGCCGGTCGCACCGTGAGGTCGGAGTACGCGAACGTCGTGTAGGACAGGCCGTGCCCGAACGGGTACGCCACCGGCAGGGCGTGCGCGTCGTACCAGCGGTAGCCGATGAGCAGGCCCTCGCCGTAGCGCACGTGCCCGTTCTCGCCGGGGAAGTTCCCGACGGTGGGGTTGTCGGAGTGCCGGACGGGGATCGTCTCGGCGAGGCGCCCGGACGGGTTCACGGCACCGGTGAGCAGGTCGGCGACGGCGCCGCCGCCGGCCTGGCCCAGCAGCCACGTCTCCAGCAGCGCCGGCACCTGCTGCTGCCACGGCTCCACCGTCACGGCCGAGCCGTTGGACAGCACGACGACGACCTTCGCGTTCGCCGCGGCGACGCGCCGCAGCAGTTCCACCTGGGCGGTGGGCAGGTCCATGTGGTCGCGGTCGTAGCCCTCGGACTCGTAGCGCGGCGGCAGGCCGAGGAACACCACGGCGACCTCGGCGGCCTCGGCCGCACCGACGGCCTCGTCGGCCAGTTCGGCGTCGAGCTCCTCGGAGTCGGGGTCGTACCCGGCGGCGAAGACGACCTCGCGCGAACCGGCGAACGCCTCCTGCAGCGCGCTGAGCGCGTCGTCCAGACGGGTGGGGTTGACCTGCGAGGAACCGGCGCCCTGGTAGCGGGGGGTGCGGGCGAACTCGCCGATCACCGCGACGGTGCCGCCGGTGGGGGCCAGCGGCAGCAGCGGGGCACCGTCGACGGGCTCGTTCCTCAGCAGCACGGCGCTGGCGGTGGCGGCCTCGCGGGCCAGCGCGTGGTGCGCCTCGACGTCGACGGTGCCGGGGTCGGCCAGGGCGGGTGCGGCCTTGGCGAGCAGCTCCAGCACCCGGCGCACGGCGCGGTCGACGTCGGCCTCGGCCAGGGTTCCCGCGGCCACCGCGTCGAGGATCCGCTTCGTCCCGGTGCCGCCGGAGGAGGGCATCTCCAGGTCCAGGCCGGCGCGCACGCCGTCCTCGCGCACGTTCACCGCGCCCCAGTCGGAGACGACCAGGCCCTGGAAACCCCACTCCTCGCGCAGCACCTCCGTCAGCAGCCACGGGTCCTCGGAGGCGTACACGCCGTTGACGCGGTTGTAGGAGCACATGACCGTCCACGGCTGGGCGGCGCGCACGACCCGCTCGAACGCCGTGAGGTAGATCTCGCGCAGGGTGCGCTCGTCGACGTCGGCGGAGACGGTCATCCGCTCCGTCTCCTGGTTGTTGGCCGCGAAGTGCTTCAGGGAGGTGCCGACGCCCTGGCTCTGCACGCCGGCGACCATCGCTGCCGCCAGGTCCCCGGCCAGCACCGGGTCCTCGGAGAAGTACTCGAAGTTGCGCCCGCACAGCGGGGTGCGCTTCATGTTCACGCCCGGGCCGAGCAGCACGGCGACGCGCTCGGCGCGCGTCTCGCGGCCCAGCGCCTCGCCGACGCGGCGCAGCAGGGCGGTGTCCCAGGAGGACGCCAGGCCGGCGGCGGGCGGGAAGCAGGTCGCCGGGACGCTGGCGTTCAGGCCGAGGTGGTCGGCGTCCTCGGCCTGCTTGCGCAGGCCGTGCGGGCCGTCGGTGACCATCACGGCCGGCACGCCGAGGCGGTCGACGCCCTGGGTGTGCCAGAAGTCGGAGCCGCCGAGCAGCGACGCCTTCTCCTCGAGGGTGAGCTGCGCGAGGAGCTCCTCGACGCGGTCCCCGGCCGGGGCCGGGGTGGGGACGGCGGTGTCGGTCATGGCGCGCACGCTACCCCGGAAACCGACCAGGTGGTAGGTGTTCGGGTGGTCGTGGTGGTAGACACGACCCGTGCAGCGCAGCGGGACGAGGTCCGGGGACGGTGCAGAGCGCGGAGCGCGCGCCGGCGGGTACGCCAAGGGGCGTGAGCGGCGACGCCTGATCCTCGACGAGGCCGTGCGCCTGTTCGGCGAGTCCGGCTACCGGGCCGCCTCGCTGCGCGAGCTGGCCGCGCGCTGCGGCCTCTCGCACGCCGGGCTGCTGCACCACGTCGGCAGCAAGCAGGCCCTGCTGCTGGCGGTCCTGGAGCACCGCGACGCCCTCGACGCCGCCGAGTTCACCCTGGCCGAGCGCGGTGGGACCGACCGCCTGCGCGCCCTCGTGGAGGTGGCGCGCCGCAACGCGCAGCGCCCCGGGATCGTCGAGCTGTTCACCGTGCTGTCCGCGGAGTCCACCGCGCCCGGCCACCCGGCTCGCGCGTTCTTCACCGAGCGGTACGCCCGCACGGTGGAGCAGGTGCGCGTCGCGTTCGCCGACTGCGCCCACCCCGACCCCGCCTCCGCCGCCCGCCGCCTCGTGGCGGTCATGGACGGCCTGCAGGTGCAGTGGCTGCTGGACCGGGACGGGCTCGACATGGCGGTCCAGCTCGAGGAGCACCTGGCCGGCGAGCTCGCGCGCGTTCCCCAGGCGGCCGCCGTCGACCCCGGTCCACAGCCCGCCGGCTGAGCCGCTGCCCGCCGGGGCGTGCGCACCTAGCGTTCCCGCGTGCCCCCGCCCCCGCTGTCCGACCGCGTCGCCGCCGCCCGCGCCCGCGCGCTGGCGCAGCGGCAGCTGCGCGCCCCGGCCGCCCCGCACCGGCGCGGTGCGCCGGGCGCGGGGCCGTCCGCCCTGCTGGGCGAGGCGCTGCAGCGCGTCGAGGACCGGCTGCCGCCGGGGCTGCGTGCCGTGCGCTGGCGCGTGGGCCCGCGCGCCGCCGCCGGGGTGGTGCTCGTGACGGTCCTGCTCGCCGTCGGGCTGGGGCTGCTCGCCTGGTCCACCTGGCCGGACGGGGCGACGACGGCACCGGGGCGGCCGGTGCCCGCCCGCGCCGGCGTCCCCGCGCCCTCCGCCGGGGCCACCGACGCCGCGGACCCCGCGGCGCCGACGGCACCCGCGGCCACGACGGCGGCTCCGGCCACGACGGCGGTCGTGAGCTCGACCGGCACCGTCGTCGTCCACGTCGCCGGTCGCGTCCTGCGACCGGGCCTGGTGACCCTGCCCGCCGGCAGCCGCGTGGCCGCCGCGCTGGACGCGGCCGGCGGTGCGACGGGCGAGGCCGACCTCGCGGCGCTCAACCTCGCCCGCCCGCTCACCGACGGCGAGCAGGTCCTCGTCCCCGCCCCCGGGGAGGCCGCCGCACCCGCCCCCGCCGCGGCGCTGCCGCCGGCGCAGGGCGCGGCCGCCGGAGCGGGGACCGCAGCGCCGGTGGACCTCGACACCGCCACCGCCGAGCAGCTCGACGCCCTGCCCGGCATCGGCGAGGTCCTCGCCGGGAGGATCGTCGCCTGGCGGCAGGACAACGGCGGCTTCACCTCCGTGGAGGAGCTGGGCGAGGTGCCGGGGATCGGCCCCAAGCTGCTCGATGGCCTCCGCGACCTCGTGCGCGCGTGAGCACCGCGCCGCCCACCGCCACCGACGGCTCCCGGCCCCCGGTACCGCTGGACCTGCGGCTGGTCACGGCCGCGCTGGCCGGGTGGGGCGCGGCCGCGTGGGCCCCCGCCGCCGGCCCGGCCGCCCGCACCGCGCTCGCCGTCACCACCGCCGTCCTCCTGCTCTGCCTCGTCGCCCTGGTGCTGCGCCGGCGCGGCGCCCGGCTCGTGCTCGTGGCCACCGCCCTCGTCGCCGTGCTGGCCTCGGTGGTGGTGCAGCAGGCGCGCGCCGGCACCGGTGACCTGCCCCGGTGGGCCGAGCGCCGGGCGGTCGCCGAGGTCGTCGCCGAGGTGCGCTCCGACCCGCGGCCCCTGGGCGCGGTGCGCCCGGGGGCGCCCGAGCGCGTCGTGGTGGACGTGCGCGTGAGCGAGGTGCTGGTGCGCGGTCGGCGCCTGGAGGTGGCAGCTCCGGCGGCGGTGTTCACCGACGCCGACGGCTGGAGCGCCCCCGTCGGCACCGGGGTGCGGCTGACGGCCCGCCTCGCACCCGCCGAGGCGGGGGAGCGGGCGGTGGTGCTGCTGCACGCGCGCGGTCCCGCCCGCGCGCTCGCCCCGGCGGGTGCCGTGCACCGCGCCGCCGAGCACCTGCGGGCCCGGTTGCGGGCGGCCTGCGCCGGGCTGCCCCCCGACGCGCGCGGGCTGCTGCCCGGCCTCGTCGCCGGCGACACCTCCGCCCTGCCGGCCGACCTGGAAGCCGACATGCGCGCGGTCGGCCTGAGCCACCTCACGGCCGTCAGCGGCTCCAACACCACCCTCGTCGTGGGGGCCCTCGTGCTGGCGGCCTCCTGGCTGGGGCTGGGGCGGCGGCTGCGGCTGGTCGCCGCCGGTGCCGGCCTGGCCGGGTTCGTGGTCCTGGCCCGCCCCGAGCCCAGCGTGCTGCGCGCGGCCGTCATGGGGGCGGTGGGCCTGACCGGTCTGCTGGCGGGCCGGCCGGTGCGCGGGGTGCCCGTGCTCGCCGGGGCGGCGCTGGTGCTGCTGGTGGCCGACCCCTGGCTGGCGCGCGAGGTGGGGTTCGTGCTCTCGGTGCTCGCCACGGCGGGGTTGCTGCTGCTGGCCCGGCCGTGGGCGGTGCGGCTGCAGGACGCCGGGGTGCCGCGCGCGCTCGCCCACGCCCTGGCCGTGCCCGCGGCGGCGCAGGCGGTGTGCGGTCCGGTCGTCGTGCTGCTGACCCCGTCGGTGCACCCGCTGTCCCTGCCGGCCAACGTCCTGACGGCGCCGGCGGTCGCGCCGGCCACGGTGCTCGGGCTGCTGGCGACCGGCGTCGCGGTGGTGTGGCCGTCGGGGGCGGCCGTGGTCGTGCAGCCGGCCGGGTGGGCGGTGGGGTGGATCGCGCTCGTGGCCCGTCGCGCGGCGGACGTGCCCGTGGCGGTGCCCGTGCCCGCCGGGGCGGCCGGTGCCGCGCTCGTCGCCCTGGGCACGCTGCTGCTGCTCCTGTCGGCCGCGGCGCTGCTGCGCGGTGGCCGCGCCGGGCCGGCGCGCCGGCGGTGGCTCGCCGCTGCTGCGGCGCTGGCGCTGTGCACCGCGGTGCTGGTGCGCTGCGCACCCCGCTGGGGCGGTCCCACCGGGCCGTGGCCCGCACCGGACTGGCTCGTCGCGGGCTGCGACGTCGGCCAGGGCGACGCGGTGGTGCTGCGTTCCGGGCCCCGTTCGGGGGTGCTGGTGGACGCCGGTCCCGACCCCGAGCTCGTCGACGACTGCCTGGACCGCCTGGACGTGCGGCGGCTGGACGCGGTGGTCCTCACCCACCCGCACGCCGACCACGTCGACGGCCTGCCCGGCGCCGTGCGCGACCGGGAGGTGGGGCAGGTGCTCGTCTCCCCGCTCACCGTGCCGCCGGCCTCGGAGCGGGTGGCTCGCGCGGCCGCGGACGCCGGCGCGCCGGTGCGGGTCGCCGCCGCGGGCTCGACCGGCACCGCCGGGCGGGTGAGCTGGACGGTGCTCGCCCCCGACCCCGCGGTCGCCGCGACGGTGCAGCCGGACTCCTCGCAGGTCAACGACGCCAGCGTCGTGCTGCTCGCCGAGGTGGCCGGGGTGCGGGTGCTGCTGACCGGGGACCTGGAACCGGGCGGGCAGCGCCGGCTGCTGCGCACGGCCGCCTCCTGGCCCGGTGGGGCGGTCGTGGACGTCGTCAAGGTCGCGCACCACGGCTCGCCCCGGCAGGAACCGGAGCTCTACGCCGCGCTGCACCCGCGCGTGGCGCTGGTCGAGGTGGGCGCCGTGAACGACTACGGCCACCCCGCCGCGCAGACGCTGGGCGTCCTCGACGCGCTGGGCGCCCGCACCCTGCGCACCGACCGCGACGGCGACGTCGCCGTCGCGGGCACCGCCGCGCGGCTGCGCACGCTGGTGCGCGGGTCCGATCCGCGCCAGGCGGAGCGCCGCGCCCGCCACTCCGCCGGGTGAGACGCCCCCTCCCGGTGCACCCGGAGGGGGCGTCTCACCCGTCACCGGTCAGACGGTCGTGCCCGCTGCCGCGCTCCGCTCCTCCTGGACGGCGTCCAGCTCGCGGGCGAGCAGCGGGGCCAGGTGTCCCACCAGGGGCTCGGTGAGGATCGTCATGTGCTCGCCGGGCAGCTCGTGGCGGACCCAGTCGCCCGTCAGGTGCCCCTCCCACTGCCGCCGGGCCCCGGCGTCCGCGTCGTCCCGGGCGACGACGACGACGGTCCTCCCCGCGTAGGGGGTGGTCCGGTAGCGGCGCTGCAGCACGTTGCCCTGCCGGTGGAAGCGCCCGTGGTGCCCCCCGTCGCTGTTGGGGACGATGCCGGTGGCCAGCAGGCCCGCCACCGACCTGACCCGGTTCACCGGCCCCTCGTCCGGGGCGAACACCCGCGGCACGAGGTCGGGGTCCGGGGGGAAGGAGTCCAGGACGAGCAGCAGCTCGACCTCCTCGCCGGCGCGCGTGAGCTGCTGGGCCGCCTCCAGGGCCACCAGCCCGCCCATGGAGTGCCCGGCCAGCCGGTACGGGCCGTGCGGCTGCACCCCGCGCAGGGTGCGCACGTGCCGGGCGGCCAGGCGCCGGATCGACCAGTCGGGCAGTCCCGGGTTCTCCATGCCGTGGGCCTGCAGGCCGTACACGGTCGTGCCCGGCAGGCGCACCGCCAGCGGCCGCAGCCCCACCGCCGCGCCCCCGGCCCCGGCGACCACGAACAGCGGTGTGCCGCTGCCGCCGGTCCGCAGCGGGACCAGGGTGGGCGAGGTGCGCCGGCGCGGGTTGCGCAGGGCCGTCGAGAGCTGGGCCGGTGTGGGGTTCGCGGCGATCAGCGCGGTCGACAGCTGCCGGGAGCTCATCCCCAGCTCCTCCTCGATCGCGGCGACGAGGGCCTGGGCCGCGAGCGAGTCGCCGCCCGCGGCGAAGAAGTCGGTGTCGATGCCCAGCGACGGCATCTCCAGGACCCGCTCGAACAGGCCCACCAGCACGGCGTCGAGGTCGTTGCGCGGGCGCTTCGTGCCCACGACGTCGGGCACCTCGGGCAGCGCGGAGCGATCGAGCTTGCCGCGCTCGGTGCGGGGCAGCGCGTCCAGGAACACGACCTGCTCGGGCACCATGTGCGAGGGCAGGTTCGCGGCCACGAGGGCGCGGATCCCGGCCGCGTGCAGCGTCGCGCCGGGCTCGGGGACGACGTGCGCGACCAGCGCCGTGCGCCCGGTGCGGGGGGAGGTGCGCCCGAGCACCACGGCCTCCCGGACGTCCGGCTGGGCGAACAGCAGGGCGTCGACCTCGCCCGGTTCCACGAGCAGGCCGCGCACCTTGACGCTGTCGTCGGTGCGCCCGAGCAGGCGCAGGGTGCCGTGGTCGTCGAGGGTGCCGACGTCGCTGGTGCGGAAGGTGCGGGTGCCGTCCGGGTTCTCGCGGAAGACCTCGGCGGTGCGCTCGGGTGCGCCCCAGTAGCTGTTGCCGAGCCAGCGACCGGTCACGACCACGCGCCCGGTGCCCCGCTCGTGCAGCCGGCCGTGCTCGTCCTCCACGTCGAAGCGCAGTCCCGGCACCGCCCGGCCGACCGGCGTCGCCCCGGGCGGCAGCGGATCACCGGCCTCGATGCGCTGCTCGGCCATCAGCCAGGTCTCCGTGGAGCCGTAGCGGTTGCGCAGCGAGCACCCCGGGCCGACCGCGCGGCGGATCGCGGCGAGCTCGGCGCCGTGGACCGTCTCGCCGGCCATCGTCAAGGACCGCAGTCCCTCGAGGGTCTCGCCGGGGCGCAGGCTCGCCAGCAACCCCCGCAGGATCGCCGGGGAGGCGAGCAGCACGGTGGCGCCGATCTCCCGCATCCACCCGTGCAGCTCCGCGACCGAGCGGCTGCGGGGGTCGAACAGCTCCTGTCGCGCCCCGGTGAGCAGGCACGCCAGCGTCACGCCGACGCCCGCGCTGAACGCCATCGGCAGCAGGTGCACGACGACGTCGCCGGGGCCGTAGCAGTCCGAGGCGACGCTGTTGACCCAGGCGTCGCGCAGGATCGAGCGGTGGTCGCAGGCGACGCCCTTGGGGACGCCGGTCGAGCCGGAGGTGTAGACGACGACGGCGGTGTCGCCGGGACCGGCCGGTGAGCCCAGCAGCGACTCCGCGGCCGCCGCGGGGTCCGGCAGCGACCGGCCGTCGTGCTCGGGGTCCAGCACCGTGGGCGCCAGCAGCCGGGCGGTCTCGGCGTGCGCGGCGTCCGTCACGCAGATCGTCGCCCCCGCCGCCTCGACGTGGTGCCGCAGGCGCGGTGCCGGTGTCGTCGGGTCGAGCACCACGAGCGGGACCCCCGCTGCGAGGACCCCCACGACGCCCGCCAGGGCGCCCACGTCGTGACCGCGCAGCACCGCCACGGGCCGCCCCTGCGGCTGCGCGGCCAGCACGGCCTCGCGGACCAGCGCGGCCCGCTGCAGCAGCGCGCCGCCGGTGAGCCGCTCGCGACCGTCCCCGGCCACGACCTCGTCCTCCAGGGCCCGCGCGACCTCGACGATGCGCGGCACGATCGACCGCGCCGACGCTTCCCCGCTCAGCCCCTGCAACTGCGACGCCACCTCGCCGTCGGCGGGAGACGTTCCTGTCCTCACGATGTGGGTCCCTCCCCTGGTGCTGGGAGCGAAGGTAGCCGGTGGGGGCCGCCGCGAACCCCGGAACCGGGATCCCGAGGAGGAGGTGACGCATGGAAGACAGCAGTTCTCGACGCAGGGTGATCACGTTCTGACGCAAAGCGTTCGGCGGTCGGGGAGCCGGTCCGGACGGGAACGTCCGCCCCGGGTGGCAGGCTGTCGCCGTGCCCAGCAGGACCACCCCCGCGCGCGCCGCGAAGAAGGCCGCGTCCCCGTCACCGCACGACGTCGAGCCCGCGCCCGTCGTGCTGCTCACCGGTTCCGAGGACCACCTGGCGGACCGGGCGCTGACGGCGCTGCTGACGCGGCTGCGCGAGCGCGACCCGTCCTTCGAGCGCACCGACGTCGCCGCCGCCGGTTACCAGAAGGGGCAGCTGGCGACCTGGACCTCGCCGTCGCTGTTCGACGAGCAGTCCCTCGTCCTCGTCGACGGCGTGGACGCCGCCACCGACGCGTTCGTGGAGGACGTGCTGGAGTACCTGACGGCGCCCGCCGAGCACGTGGTGCTCGTGCTGCGCCACCGCGGCGGCAACCGCGCCCGCAAGGTGCTCGACGCCGGCCGCGCCGCGCCGGGCGCGGTGGAGGTGCCGTGCCAGCCGCTGAAGCGCGACCAGGAGAAGGTGGACCTGCTGCTGGGTGACGCCCGCCGCGCGCGCCGGCGCATCGACGTGGAGGCCGCCCGGGCCCTGGTCGCGGCGCTGGGCGGTGACCTCGGCGAGCTGTCCGCCGGCCTGGACCAGCTGCTCAACGACACCGAGGGCACCGTCACCGAGGCCGACGTGCACCGCTACCACTCCGGCCGCCGCGAGGCCACGGGCTTCGAGGTCGCGGACGCGGCGATCGCCGGGGACGTCGGCCGCGCGCTGGCGCTGGTGCGGCACGCGGAGGCCACCGGGGTGCCGTCGGTCGTGGTGGTCGCGGCGCTGGCCTCGCGCCTGCGGCAGCTGGCGAAGGTCGCCGCCACCCGCGGCCGCGGCGCCGACGTCGCCCGCGACCTGGGCATGGCTCCGTGGCTGGTGGACAAGGTGCGCCGCGAGGTGCAGGGCATGTCCGCGGAGCGGATGGCCGAGGCGATCCTCGCCGTCGCAGCGGCCGACCACGCCGTCAAGGGCGGCGGGCAGGACGGCGCGTTCGCCCTGGAGCGCGCCGTGCAGGCCACCGCGGCGGCCCGGGAGCGCTGACCCCGCCCCGCGGTGCGGCTGCCCCGGTGCGGCCGCTGCCGAGCCCGGGGACGGCGAAGGGCCGGTCCCCCTGGGGGGGACCGGCCCTTCGCGGTGAGCTGGTGCTCAGGCGGCGGAGCCGACCTTGGCGGCGGTCTTCGCGATGGCCGACTTGCGGTTCGCGGCCTGGTTCTTGTGGATCACGCCCTTGCTGACGGCCTTGTCCAGCTTGCGGCTGGCGTGCTTCAGCGCGGCGGCGGTCTTCTCGGCGTCACCGGCGGTGGCGGCCTCGCGCAGCGCGCGGACGGCGGTGCGCAGCTCCGACTTCACGGCCTTGTTGCGCAGGCGCGCCTTCTCGGCGGTGAGGATGCGCTTCTTCTGGGACTTGATGTTCGCCACGAGGCGTCCGTCTCCTTGCGATCGAGCTGTTCGGTGTCAGAGGGCGGCCGGGACACCTGGACTCCGGCGTGGGGGACCGGGGGTGAGGGTGATCGACCGTGACCTCCGCACGAGGAGGCGAAGGCGTCATCCAGGGTAGCAGGGGAGGGGCGCGCGCCCGGACGGCGCGTCGCGCCGCTGGAGTCCGGGCCCGCGGGCGGGGGGGGCCGGGGGTGCGTCCGGGCCGCC